>WQZC01000264.1 GCA_009780925.1 Actinomycetes bacterium
AACGTAGTCATAACTGTCCCCGGCGAACTCGGCGCCGAATTGGCGGCCGTAGTACCGCAGCCCGGCCCGGGTGATCTCGATGTACTCCGGCGCGGTCTCCTCCACCGCCGCCGCCAGCGACTTGCGCCCGTGCACGCTGACCGGGATCGCGCCGTCGCCGCCAGGGTTGGTCACGGTGTGGAACGGACCCGCGCACACCGCGATGAGGTAGGTCGACAGGCGCGGCGTCTCCGCGAAGACCCAACGGGTCCCGTCCCCGTCGGGCGCGCGCTCGACCACGCTCATGTTGCTCACGCAGGTCCAGCCCGCCGGCGTCAGGACCGAGATCCGGAACGTCGCCTTGAGGTCCGGCTGGTCGAAGCAGGCGAACGCCCGCCGCGCGTCGAACGGCTCGAACTGGGTCCACGCGTAGACGCTCCCGTCGGTCGGGTCGACGCTGCGCGACAGGCCGCGTCCCCGGCCGTCGGCGTGGCGCGCCTCCACTTCCAGCTCGTTGCGCGCCGCCAACCCGGTCAGGGCGAGCCGGTGCCCGGTCCACACCTCGTCCGGGTCCAGCTCGACGCCGTTGAGCCGGACCCGGGTCACCTCGGCGGCGATCAGGTCGAGCCAGGTGCGGACGGAACCGTCCGCGTCATGGCAGTCGAAGGTGACCACGGTCCGGGACGTGAAGGTGTCGCCGGTCACGAAACCGGTCAGGTCCAGATCGATCGCGTACGACTCGACGGTCAGCAGCGCGGCGCGCTGTGCCGCCTCCACACCGGTCAGCCCGGGATCGGCAGCGCGTTCGGGGTCCACGGCGTTCTCCTCCTCCATTGCGGGATTGCTCGCATAACGCGGTCGCTTGGCGCCGGCCCGCGACCGGCGGTCAGCCCGGAGCCGGGGCTGCGGTCGGAGCCGGGGCCGAGCCCGGGGCCGGTGCCGAGCCCGCCGCCGCGCCGTCGGTCCGGTCCGCGGTCGCGGCGGTGGGGAAATGGCAGGCGACGAACCGTCCCGGGGCCAGCTCGCGCAGTTGTGGCTGCTCGCCCGCGCATTGCTCCCGGGCGATCGGGCAGCGGGTCCGGAACACGCAGCCGGAAGGCGGGTTGGACGGCGACGGCAGATCACCGGTGAGCAGTATCCGGCTGCGCGCCTGCTCCAAATCCGGGTCGGGGATCGGCACGGCGGACATCAGCGCGATGGTGTACGGGTGCAGCGGCTCCGCGTACAGCGCCGAGGCCGGGGCCTGCTCGACCACGTGGCCCAGGTACATCACCACCACCCGGTCGGCCATGTGCCGCACCACCGACAGGTCGTGCGCGATCACCGCGTACGACAAGCCGAACTCGTCCTGCAGGTCGGACATCAGGTTGAGCACCTGCGCCTGAATCGACACGTCGAGGGCGGACACCGGCTCGTCGGCGATGACCAGCTTCGGGCGCAGGATGACCGAGCGGGCGATCCCGATCCGTTGCCGCTGCCCGCCGGAGAACTCGCTCGGATACCGGCTGTAGTGCTCGGCCGCGAGCCCGACCCGGTCCATCACCGCCAGCACCGCTTGCTTGACCTCCCGGGCCGAAGAGGTCCCCTGCACCCGCAACGGATCGCCGATGATCGTGCCCACGGTGTGGCGCGGGTTCAGCGAGCCGTGCGGGTCCTGGAAGACCATCTGGATGTCCCGGCGGTAGGGCAGCATCGCGCGCCGCGACAAGTTCGTGATGTCCACGCCCTCGAATTCGACCGTGCCGGCGGTCGGCTCGATCAGCTTCACCAGCACCCGGGCCAGGGTGGACTTCCCGCAGCCGCTCTCCCCCACAATCCCGACCGTCTCGCCGCGATCGATGCGCAGGTCGACCCCGTCCACCGCTTTCACGTCGCCGATCTGGCGCCGGAAGACGCCACCGCGGATGGGGAACCACTTGGTGATCCCGGTGGCCTTGAGCAAGGTCTCAGTCATCGCCCGCCCCCATCCGGCGCCGCGTCGCCACCAGCTCGCGCTCCCGGTCGGCGTCGGACAAATGGCAGCGCGCCCAGTGCCCGGCCGCCACCTCCCGCAACTGCGGCGACGTCGTCGCGCACCCGTCCTCGGGCGCCAGCGCGTGGAACCCGCAGCGCGGCCGGAACAGACACCCTTCCACCGTCCCGGTCAGCAGCGGCGGCTGCCCGGAGATCTGCGGGAGCCGGTCCACCTTCTCGGCGTTCAGCCGCGGCAGCGACTGCAGCAGCCCCCAGGTGTAGGGCATCTGCGGGCGGTAGAACACGTCCCGAATCGTCCCGCTTTCCACGAACCGGCCGCCGTACATCACGCACACCTCGTCCGCGACGCGGGCGACCACCCCCAGGTCATGGGTGATCAGCAGCAGCGCGGTGCCGAACTCCTTTTGCAGCGACACCAGCAGCTCCAGGATCTGGCTCTGCACCGTGACGTCAAGCGCGGTCGTCGGCTCGTCCGCGATGAGCAGCTCCGGCTGGTTGATCAGCGCCATCGCGATCATCACGCGCTGGCGCATCCCGCCGGAGAACTGGTGCGGGTACTCATCGACCCGGCGGTCCGGTTCCGGGATCCCGACCCGCCCCAGCATGTCGATCGCCGACGCCCGGGCGGCGCGCTTGGACGTCTGTTTGTGCACGATGATCGCCTCGACCAGCTGGCGGCCGATCGTGTAGCACGGGTGCAGCGCCGACAGCGGGTCCTGGAAGATCATCGCGACCCGCGTGCCGCGCAGCTGGCGCAGCTGGCGCAGCGGCGCGGTCAGGATCTCGTCCCCACCGATCTCGATGCGCCCGGTCGCGCGCGCGTTCGGGCTTTGGCCGTGAAAGCCCATGATCGCGGCGGCGGTGGTGCTCTTGCCGCAGCCGGATTCGCCCACGATGGCCAGCGTCCGGCCGCGCTCCAGGGTGAACGACACCCCGTCCACGGCCCGCACCGCGCCGGCGTCGGTCGCGAACTCGACGGCCAGGTCGCGCACTTCCAGGAACGCGCTCATGCCAGGCTCACCCGTGGGTCCACCACGCCGTACAGCAGGTCGACGACCAAGTTGGCCATGATGACGAAAAAGCCCGCCACCAGCACGATCGCGGTGGTCACCGGCAGGTCGGACGAGGTCACCGACTCCAGGGTCAGCTTGCCCAGGCCCGGCAACCCGAAAATCGTCTCGGTCAGCACCACCCCTCCGAGCAGCGCGCCCAGGTCCATCCCGACCGCGGTGATCACCGGGGATATGCCGGCCCGGATGGCGTGCCGGCCGATGACGCTGCGCTCGCTGACGCCCTTGGCGCGCGCGGTGCGAATGAAATCCTCGTGCAAGGTGTCCAGCATCAGGTTGCGGGTGAGCCGGGCGTAGAACGCCGCGTAAATCGCGGCCAACGTTATCCAGGGCAGGGTGAACGCGCGGAACCAGAGCACCGGATCGGTGGTGAACGGGGTATAGGTGGTGTACGGCAGGATCTTCAGTTTGAACACGACCAAATACAGCAGGACGAGCCCGATGAAGAATGTGGGGAA
>WQZC01000265.1 GCA_009780925.1 Actinomycetes bacterium
CGGGACTCGCGCGCGAAGCCGCGGCGCCGTGTGTCGCTGTTGCCCGGTTGGCTCATGTTTGGATGGGACTCGTGATGCCAACTAGGGATGAGCGGGCGACGGTGGTGAGCGCCGCGCCCGCCGCTGGCGCCGTCAGCGGGCGCATTGAGATCGAATCGCTGACCAAGGTGTTCAACGGTCGGGTGCGAGCGGTCGATCAGCTGAGTTTCACCGTGGAACCGGGTTCGGTGACCGGCTTCCTCGGCCCCAATGGGGCGGGCAAGACCACAACCCTGCGAATGATCCTGGGGCTGGTCCGACCGACCGCCGGCCGGGCCACCATTGGCGGCCGGCCGTACCACCGGATCCCCGATCCGATGCATGTGGTCGGCGCGGCGCTGGAGGCGTCGAGCTTCCACCCGGCGCGCACCGCGCGGAACCATCTCCGGATCCTGTGCGCGGCGGCCCATCTGCCGGACCGGCGCGCGGACGAGGTGCTGGACCTGGTCGGCCTGCGCGACGCGGCCCGGCGCAAGGTCCGCGGCTACTCGATGGGCATGCGGCAGCGGCTCGGCCTGGCCGCGACGCTGCTGGGCGACCCACAGGTGCTGATCTTGGATGAGCCGGCGAACGGGCTGGACCCGGAGGGCATCCGCTGGCTGCGCGGCTTCTTCCTCCACCTGGCCGGCGAGGGGCGCACGGTGCTGATCTCCAGCCACCAGTTGGCAGAGGTCCAGGAGTTCGCCGACCGCGTGGTCATCCTCAGCCAAGGCCGGCTGGTGCGCGCCGGGTCGATCGACGAGCTGACCGCGGGCACTGGGTCGGTGGTGGTCGCCGCGCCCGAGGCGGACCGGTTGGCTGCCGAGCTCGCGCAAGCCGGGCTGCGGGTGCTGTCGGCCGGCCCGGAGGGGTTGCGCGTCGCCACCGCCGACGCCGCGCGGGTCGGCCACCTCGCGTTCGCCGCCGGCGTCGAGCTGCACGAGCTGCGGGTGGAACGCTTCGACTTGGAGCAGCTGTTCTTCTCCCTCACCGAGGGCCAGTTCCCCGGCGCGCAGCTGCCGGCCGGACCGCCACCGGGCGCGCTCAGCGCGCCCGCTCCGCCGGGCGGTTTCGGCTCGCCCACGCCGCAGGGAGGCGCGCCATGGTCGGCCTGATCCGCGCCGAGTTCCGCAAGCTGTTCAGCACCCAGGTGTGGTTCTGGCTGCTGTTCGCCACCCTGGCGCTCACCGCGATCGCGGTGGTCGGCCAGTTGGCCCCGAGCGACGGCGTCACCGGCCCGTCCGGCATCCGGGACGTGTTCGTCACCGCTGACGTCGCCTACATCGCGGTGTTCGTCCTGGGCGCGCTGAGCGTGACCACAGAGTTCCGTTATCAGACGATCACCCCGACGGTGTTGGCCACGCCATCCCGGTGGGCCGTGATGGCCGCCAAGATGATCTCGTATTTGATCGTTGGGGCGGGATGCGCCGTGGTGACCGTGGCGCTGGAGGTCGCCATGGCGTGGCCCTGGCTCGCGGCCAAGGGCTTCCACGTCTCCCTCGGCGACCACGCCATCCCCAGCGCGCTGCTCGGGTTGTTCGCGGTGGTGGTGTTGATGGCGTTGGTCGGCATGGGGGTCGGGGCGCTGCTGCGCAACCAGATCGTGGCGGTGGTCCTCGGGTTGGTGTTCCTGCTGTTCGTGCAAACCATCGTCGCGGTGATCCCCTACGTCAAGTACGCCTGGGCGTACCTGCCGGCGGGGGCGATGCACTCGCTGATCCTCGGCCCGGCGGACGACCGTGTGGTCAACGGGGTGCGCGTGTTCTCGCCCGTCGTCGGGGTGCTGGTGCTGCTGGTCTGGGCCATCGTTCCGGCGGTCATCGGGGCGGGCATAACCCTGAACCGGGACATCACCTAGCTGGCGGCTTCACACGGGTACTGTGGGTGATCAGGTCGGGTTGCGACCTCTTGGCGCCGACAGATAATGAGGGCTGAGCGAATGACGACCACCCAGCAGCCGACAACCAGTGAGCATTCTCCCGCGCAGGCCGGCAACTTCGGCGCGAACGAGTGGCTCGTCGAGGAGATGTACGAGCGCTACCAGGCCGATCCGGCCAGCGTGGACACCGCCTGGCATGACTTTTTCGCCGACTACCGGCCCAGTGTGATCGATGTCGGCCCGGGCCATGTGCCGGCCGGCGCGCCCAGCCCGGCGTCCGTCGTGGCTGCGGCCCAGCCCGCGACCGCGGCGGCCGCCCGGCCCGTCCCGACGGCCCAGCCCGCGACGGCCCAGCCGGCGACGGCGGCTACCGCGACCGAGGTTCCGCCCGGCGCCGCCGCGAGCGCCGCCCATGCCGGCGCCGCCGCACCCACGGCCCCGGCCGACACAGTTGCGGCCCGGCTCGTCGCCCCAGCGGCCGCTCCCGTCACGGAACGCGGCGAATCCCGCGACGGCCCGGGCGCGGCCCCGCCGAGCGCGGCGGCCACGCCGTTGCGCGGCGCGGCCAAGCGGGTGGTCGACAACATGGTGGCCTCGCTGGGCATCCCCACCGCCACCAGCGTGCGCGCGGTGCCGGCCAAGCTGCTGGTGGACAACCGCGTCGTCATCAACAACTACTTGCGGCGCTCGCGCGGCGGGAAAGTCAGCTTCACCCATCTGATCGGCTACGCGGTGGTCAGGGCGGTGGTCGAGCACCCGGACCTGAACCGGCATTTCGCCGAGGTCGAAGGCAAGCCGATGGTGGTGACCCCGGCGCACGTCAACTTCGGCCTGGCCATCGACCTGCCCGGCAAGGACGGCGTCCGGTCACTGGTGGTGCCGTCGATCAAGGCTGCCGAGACGCTGGGCTTCGCCGCCTTCTGGGGCGCCTACGAGGACATCGTGCGGCGCGCCCGCACCGGCAAGCTGACCGTGGACGACTTCGCGGACACCACGGTCAGCCTCACCAATCCGGGGACGCTGGGCACCACGCATTCCGTCGCCCGGCTGATGCCGGGGCAGGGGGCGATCATCGGCGTCGGCGCGATGGAACACCCCGCCCAGTTCAGCGGGATGAGCGAGCAGGCGCTCGCCGAACAGGCCGTCAGCAAGATCATCACGCTCACTTCCACCTACGACCACCGGATCATCCAGGGCGCGGCGTCGGGGGAGTTCCTGCGCCGGGTGCACGAGCTGCTGCTCGCCGACGAGTTCTGGGACGGGGTGTTCGCCGAGCTGCGGGTGCCCTATGAGCCGGTGCGCTGGCGCGTCGATCGCGGCGTCACCCGCGAGGGGCAGATCGACAAGAACGCCCGCATCATCGAGCTGATCAACGTCTACCGCTCCAGCGGGCACTTGCTGGCCGAGACCGACCCGCTGGAATACGCGGTCGCGCGCCACCCAGACCTGGACATCACCCAGTACGGGCTGACGCTGTGGGACCTGGACCGCGAGTTCCCGGTGGGCGGGTTCGCCGGGGCGCGCCTGATGAAGCTGCGCGACATCCTCGGCCACCTGCGCGACGCGTATTGCCGCC
>WQZC01000266.1 GCA_009780925.1 Actinomycetes bacterium
ATCGCCGAGGCTCCAATGCGCCCCCGACGGGACGGTGTAGGTCAACAACAGGTCCGCATAGGCGCCGATGCTCAGCGACGTGACCGTCAGCCGGATCGCCCCGGTCGTCGCCGGCATGGCGCTCGCCCAGGTCACCGTCGCGCAACCGGCGCTCACCCCAACCTCCGGCCGGCACGGGTTCATCTGGTCGGTGTAGCTCACCACCCAACCGGACGGCACGGTCACCGCGGTGAGCACCGGGGTCTGAGTGGAGCCGCGCGACACCCCGACCTGCGAGGCGATCACCCCGGTGTCCCCCGCGTACGGCAGCACGTCGTAGACCGTCAGGTTGCTCAGCGTGCTGTTGCCCACGTTCGCGACCCGCACCCGGAACTGCACCGTGTCCCCGGCCGCCGCCGGGAGCACTGTGGGCGAACCGGCGAACGGCAGGCCGGCGGTCAGGTTGGCGATCGACTTGCTCACCAGCAGCCCGCCGCTCGCGCCGCGCACCACGATGATGTTGGTCGACTTGCACAGCAGCCGCGGCACCCCCACCGGGCCGATGATCCCAGTGAGGTCGGTGACCAGGCCACCGCTGAGGCAGGTCGCCCCGCCGTCGGAGGGGTCGGTGTCGGTGAACCCCGAATAGGTGTAGTACTCGTACACCCCGGGCGGCATCCCGCTGTAATTCACCTGGTAGCCCAGTCCGCTGCTGGGCATGGTGTCGCCAGACGCCAGGTACAGCGTGTCGCCCAAACCGTCGTAGTCCGGGGTGACCGCAGTGGGGATCGACACCATGCTCGTCGATCCGTAGCCGCCGACGAATGCCGACCCGGTCACGCTGTCGACGTTGATTCCGGAGTCAGCGGGGATCACCACCGCGAACCGCCCCTGCCCGTCCACCGCCGGATCAGAGGTGACCGCGCCCACTTTCAGCGTCGAGACATCCATCCCGCCCACGGCCCACGGGGACACGCTCTGGTACCCGTTCCAGCCGGCGTACCACAGGTAGGTGGTGGACACCGGCCCGTTGTACAGCACGCTCGTGTACGGCACGGTGCGCATGCCGACGAACACCGAGGTGTTGGGGAACAGGGGGCCGGACGCGGTCGCGGTGTTGCGCAGGTAGCGCATCTGTGTGGACGGCAACGATGACACCGGGAAACCGACGAAGGTCCAACTCAGCGAGGCGGTGGGCGAGGTCGATTCATAAGTCCCGTCGACGGTCAACCAGGCCAGCGTCTTTCCCGCCGGAACGCCCCAGGACCCGGACAGCACGTCATTTGGGACCACCGTCGTGCTGCCGTCGGTGAACCCAACGGTGATCACCTGGTCGGTCAAGATGGTGGCGCTCACCGAGTACGGCACACTGACGGAATAGACCAAAAACGCCGGATCGGCGCAGAGCGACCCCTCCGGCAGCGAGTCATACGGCGTGGCTGGGCCCGTTCCGTCCCCGTTCGTCAAACACGGCATCCCGTCGTACAAATGCACCGGATACGCGATTGTTTGCCGGATCAGGTTGATCGCGAACGAGCTCACATAGCTGACCGATGCGGCTGCGGGCAGCTCGCCGTCCCGCCAGGACCGGGCATAGTTTCCGGTGCCAATGGTGCTGCTGCCCGCATTGTCGCGGCCGTACACGCTGCGCCCCATCGCGGTCTTGCTGATCACACTCCCGCTGATCCCCGCCACCGTCACGGAAATGTCAATCTTGCCGGAACAGGTGGTCGCCGACGGGTCGCCGATGCCGGTGTATTGACCGTTGATCAATGCGGTGTAGGAGCCCACCGAGTTCGGCGCCGTCAACGTCACCGTGGCGCCCAAGGAGGGGCCCGGATTATTGGAGATCACCGGGGACCAGGTGATCAGCCGACTGGCGTCGTCGTACACCGGGGCGACCCCGTTGATAGCGGTCGCGGACACATGGGTGAACCCGGGCGGCACCAAGACGGTGAGCGAGCCGGGCGGCGCGGTGGGATCGGCCAGCAGCGAGCCATTGGCGCTTGTGTTGGGACCGGAAAAACTGATCGAGTAGGTATTGGTGCTGCCCACCACAGAGACGTACGGGCTGAGCTGGCCGATCCCGCAGCTGGCGGCGGCGACGGCCGTGGCGGGGTCGGTCGGCGGCGCGCTCTGGGCGCTCACATTCGTCCCCGACACCGTCGCCGACAACGTCCAACTGGTGTTGTCAGGCGTGGTGCGATTGGGCACTCGCAGGTAGAACGAGAACAGCGTCAGCTCGCCGGTTCTCATCGACCGCTCGAAAGTGATCACCCAATCGGCGCCGTCGATCGTCGCATAGGACGGGACCAGGGTGTCGTCCGAACCGGTCACGCTCACCGTCCAGGACGACGGGTCGGTCGCCCCGGGCACATTCAGGTCGGCCGGGATCGGGACCCGCGCCGTCACCCCGTCGCAGGTCAGCCCGACCGTGCCGGCGCACGAGACCCCGACCACGTACTGCCAAGTGCTGCCGGACTGCTGGGTCGCGGGGTCCGATAGCGACATGGTCACGTCGATCACCGCCGAATCCGCGCCCGCCGGCGCCGAGCCGAACCCGGCGAACCCAAACAAACCCACCACCAAGGCGCCCGTCAATGCCGCGCCCAAGGCGGCCACCAGCGCGCCCCGGCCATAGCCATGCCAAGCCCCGGCCAGCCGAGCCCACCGCCGCCTGAGCAGCAACGGTAATCCGACCCGACCCACGCGCACCGTACAAAGCCGCCCATTCCCCCGGTGGTCGGCATAAATCACGCCTGAACCCCCATCTCAAGCTTTCGATCAGCGGCACAAACCACTACCATTTGATAGGACGCCGCGATTGGCCGCGCCTGACAACGAATACAAAAGAATCCAAAAGAACGCCGCGCCGCCACCGCCGGCAGGGGCAGTATCGCAAAGTCAAACCAGCTGAAAGCCCCGCAATCAACAGAAACCTTCCATACGACGCGACTGCCGCCCACCCGATTCGGAAGGCGCCGACGCGATTCGCGACCGCCGCCCACGCGGTTCAGCTGGCGCCCTTGGTGGCGGACGTGTCCGCGCGGAACTCTCGACTGTCCACGCACCCGGGTCGGCGCGGGCACCCGGCGCGCCTGGCCCGGCGCTCCGGCCGGCCTGGCCGGCCCAGCCTAGCCGGCCCAGAGCGCCGTCGATCGCGCGCCCGAGCCAGGTCACATCCCTCCCGCAACGGCGTCATAGAGATGGTGAATAGCCACGCCAGCGCCGGCGCGAGCGGACGTTGGCGTGTGTGTAATATTCGCGCTAGGTCGGTCCCAGGCACTCGGGGTGAGCGCTCGTCCGATCGCGTTGGCGTGGTCAGCATGTGGGGCCGCTCCAGGGAGGAGGATCCGGTTCGTACCGTCGGTTCCGCTCGTCACCCGCTGCGCCTGGCTGCGGTGGCGGTAGCCGTGCTACTCGCCGCCATCCTCGCACCGGTCGCTGGCGCGGATCCCGGTTCGGGCA
>WQZC01000267.1 GCA_009780925.1 Actinomycetes bacterium
CTCCGCTGTCCGGGTCAGAGGTGGTGTCCTCAACCTTGACCAGCCGGCCCGAGCCGTCGTACCCGAACACCTGCGACGACCCCGGACCCGACTGCGCGACGGTCCGGCCCTGGGCGTCGGCGGACTGGGCGAACGAAAACCAAACCTGCCCGTCCGTGCCGGTGTAGGTGAGTGACACCGGCTGGCCGGCGTTGTCATACACGGTGTCCGCGACGATCCCGTTCGGGTAGGTGACGGTGGTGAGGTTCCCGCCGCCGTCATAGGACGCCGTGAACCCGCCCGGCCGCCCCGCCAGCGACCCGGTCCCGGCGTCCAGGCTGACCAACCGGCCCGAGTACGGGTCGTAGCCGTAGGTTGTGGTTCCTTTGCCGTCATCCACCGCGGCCACCCGGCCGGACAGGTCATACGCCGTTGTGGAAACATTGCCGGCCGCGTCGGTGTAGGACACCGCCCGGCCCAGCCCGTCAAAGCCCGTCGTCAACACGGCCGCGGCGCCGCCGGTGACAGTCGCCGTGGTCGTCGGCAGCCCGGACGCGCCGTCATAACCGAACGACACCGCCGGGACCGGCGCCCCACCCGCCCCCGCCGGGGTGACCGTGATCGACTCGCCGGTCCGCCGGCCCGCCGCGTCGAAGCTGCCAGCGGTCACCCGCACCACAGCCGACGCCCCAGCCCCGAAAGTCTCGGTCTTGGCCAACAGATCGCCCAGCCCGTCCCAGGTGTAGGCCGCCACCGGCAACGGCGCCCCGGAATCAGGCTGCGCCGCCGGCCCAGTCGAGCACACCCAACCCGCCTGAACCGCCGACACGCAGCCACCAGTCCCAGTCGCGGTGTAGTAGGCGGTCAAGGTGGTGCGGACCCCGGCGTTGGCCCCGTTGTTCGGCAGGACAGTCTCGACCACCCGCCCCGCCGCGTCGTAGCGGGTCTGGGTGACCAGCCCGCCCGGGTCCGTCTGCGACGTCGCCAGCCTCAGCGACCAACCCGTCGGGTCACCCGCCCGCACCGCGTCATACCCCGTCTTCGCGACCGACGGGTCGTGCTCGACCCCATCCGCGGTCTGGGCCGTGGCGGTGACCGTCGTGGGAAGCCGGTGCGGCCCGCCATCCGCCGCGACGTTGCCGTTCGGCGCGCCCTGGTCGTAATCCGTGTGAGTGTGGGTCCGGGCGTCCGCCACCGTCCCGATGTCAGCCAGCGCGACCGGGTGGGTCGGCCCGAGAGCGTCGACCAGCACGGTCCCATCCGCGCTGAAGGCGTTCACCGTCGCCAACGCGTCGGCCCGGCCCGCCGGGTCGGGCATCGCGGCGACCGACGCCGCCGTCGCATCCGTCGGATCCAGGGCCTGGTCCCGGTTCTCGGCGGTCAGCGACCAGATGTCGTTGCCTTGCTGGTCGTACTGGTCGGTGGTGATCTGCCAGGCGTCGTTCGCCCAGCTGGCGGTGTTCACCTCCCGTCCGTTCCCGTCGATGTAATACAGGCCCGCGTGCCGCCAGTCCTCCGCGGTCAAATCGGCCGCGGCCGTCCCGGCTGGGTTGTGGTCCGGGCCGAACACCCCGGCCGCTCGTGCCGGCAGGTCGCCGGTCTGCCCCCAGGTCGCGGTGGCGGCCGCGCCCATGTCGATCGGAGCGGCGACGGACGCCGGGGTGCCGCAGTCCCACGGCGTCGCCGTGGCGGTGAACGGAACGCAATACACCACGGTGCTAGTCGCGGTCGCGTGGTTGGCCGCGTCCGGGCGGGACACGCTGGTCAACTGCCCGGCCGCGTTGTAGGCCAGCGCCCACGGGGCCTGCCCGGGCGGGGTGATCGTCGCCAGCCGCCCGTCCGCGTCGTAGCTGTAAGCCGTCTTCAGGGCCGGGCTGATCCGCGGGTCCCAAGCAGCGGCCAACAGGCCAGCGCCGTCGTAGTCGTAGACCGCCACATCGATCAGATTCGCGGCGCCGGCGGTCTGTGGCGCGGACAGCGAGACCTTCACCAGCCGGTTGTGGCCCGCGACCTGGCCATAGGCCAGCACCAGGGACCGGCAACCCGGCGTCGTGTCCGGCGCCGCCGAGCAGGCGACGCCGTCGGGGACCGGGGCCAGCACCCTGGTCACCAGCCCGCCGGCGACGGTGTAGCTGGTCGTCGACGACGACGCCGCAGTGGTCACGTGATCGATCGTGCCAGTCGTCCCGGTCACCTTCCACACCGTGGCCGTGCCGTCGACATCGGTCAACGTCAGCGTCGCCGGGCTGGTGGTCGAGTAGGCCAGGGTCGACCCGTCGCCCGCGTCCCCCACACCCGCGTACACGATCGGGTTCGCGGTCAACGGCCCGGTCGCGGCGAAGGCGTACCCCGCGCCGTCGGAATCGGTCAGCACCACATACGACTTGTCCGACGCGATCGTCGGGGTCAGGCCGCCCGCACCCGCATCAGAGGACAGCGACGCGGTCCAACCCGGCCCGAACACCCCCGTCGCGCCCGACCGCTCCCCCGCCGGCGCCAGGGTCGTGAAATCCCGCGACACGGTCAGGTCCGCCAACGGCGACGACACCGCCACATCGGTCGCCGACACATCGAAATCACCAGTCAACAACGCCACCGTCCCCGGACCCACCTGCTCGGTGGCATAGGACGCCCCGAACGCGTGGACCGCCAACTGCACGCCCACCGGGTCGGCCTGGCAGGCCACCGTCCCGCCCGACACATCGGTCCGCAGGCAGGCCCGGACCTGGATCAGACCGTCCTCCCCGCCGGCCGTGCCCACCACCGACCACACCAGCTTGTCCCCGATCGCCACCGGCCAACCCGACAGGTGCGACGCCGTGCCCGGGACCGTCACGTCCGCGACCGGGACATCCTCCCAGACGGCGGTCGCCCCCCGCCGCCACTGATAGGCGACGTACGGGTAGATAGCCGGACCCGCCGCCGACAGGACCACATCGGCCTGGGTGCGATCCTGGTCTTGTGGGCTGGTCAACCCCCCAGAGCCCACGCCGAAAGTGAAAGCAGCAGCGGCGGAGACGTTCCCGGCCTTGTCAGTGGCTTTCACCGAAACCGTGTGCAGTTTGTTGTCCGCCAGGCCCGTCAGCGCCACGCTCTTGGCGGTGGACGCCGCCGACCACGACCCCCCATCCACCTGACGGGAATACGACGCCACGTCCGACGCGGCATCGGTCCAGGACACCGTCCCCGACGTCGCCGGCGACCACGCCCCCGCCACCCACACATCCGAGGAGACCACCGGCGCCGGCGGCGCGGTCGTGTCCACCGTGAACACCGACCACGTCGAAGTCCACGGCCCGTAATCCGTCCCGTCATAGGCCCGCACCCGGAACTCATACGTCGACCCATTCGCCAGCTTCCCCGACGGCACAGTCCACGTCCCAGCCGACCCCGACGCCACCGACCCGGCCGAACCAGACGCCACCTTCGTCGCCGGGCTCGCCGAACTGCCCGCCCACACCTCGAAA
>WQZC01000268.1 GCA_009780925.1 Actinomycetes bacterium
GAGTCCACGTCCATGCCTGCTAACACCCCGCCCATGCCGGCCCCTACGAACGCCAGCAGCAGCATCCCGGGATAGCGCAGCGCGGACCGATGCGCCGGCGCGCCAGCCGGTTGCGGCGGCGGCTCGGTGCCCCGCTGCCCGGTCAGCGACCACGACCCGCCCAGCACCAAGGCCGCTCCCAGCGCGAAGACCAGCGCTGGATCCAAGGTGGTCGCCAGCACCGTGGTGATCATCGGGCCGCTGGTGTACATCACCTCGTCCAGAGTGGATTCGAGGGAGTACGCGGTGCTCAGCTCCGGCCGTCCGCCCATCACGAACGACCAGCGCGCGCGGACCATCGGCCCGGTCGCCGGATAGGCCAGCGCGGCGAGCGCGGTCGGCGGCACGAACGTCCACTGCGGCGCGTGCGTCTTGACCAGCGCGACCAGCGCGGCGACGGCGACGATGTGCGCGAGCGCCACCGGCAGCAGGACCCGGCTCTGCCCGTACCGGTCCACGGCCCGCGCGAGCAGCGGGGTCCCCACGCCGTTGGCGACGATGTAACAGCCGCTGAGCACCCCGGCGAACGAGTACCGCCCGGTGTGCATGGACACCAGCAGCACCAGCCCGATCGGGTACATGGCGCTGGCGTAACGCAGCACGAACCCGGCCGCGCAGAACGCGGCCGAGCCCGGTACGCGGAACACCGCGCGGTAGGTGTCGAGCACGGATCAGCCGCTCGCCCAATCCCCGCCGCGCGCCATCAGAAGCCGAGCCGGTCCAGTTTCTTCGGGTCGCGCTGCCAGTCCCGCTCCACCGCCACGTGCAGGTCCAGGTGCACCCGCTCGCCCAGCACCGCCTCGATGCCGGCGCGGGACACGGTGCCGATCCGCTGCAACCGGGCGCCGCCGGCGCCGATGACGATCCCCTTCTGGCTGGGGCGTTCCAGGTGGATGGTGGCGAACACCTCCAGCAAGCCGTTGGCGCGGCGGCGCGTCTCGTCAATGGTCACCGCGATCGAATGCGGAAGCTCGTCGCGCGCGTCGGCCAGCGCCGCCTCCCGGATCAGCTCCGCCAGCCGGGTGTCCAGGTCTTGGTCGGTGACCATGTCCAGCGGGTAGAGCGCCGGTCCGGCCGGCAGCCGGGCTGCCAGCAGGTCCGCGAGCAGGCTCACTTGGTCGCCCCGCACGGCGGACACCGGCACCACCTCGGCGAACTCCCCCAGCCCACTGGCCGCCGCCAGCTCGCCGATCGCGGCCAGCTGGGCGACCACCCGCTCGCGCCGCGCCACGTCGGTCTTGGTGACGATGGCGACCACCGGGGCCTTGATCGCGGCCAGCTGCGCGGCGATGTACCGGTCACCCGGGCCCACCGGCTCGTCGGCCGGGACGCAGAACCCGACGACGTCCATGTCGACGAGCGTCGCGCGCACCACGTCGTTGAGGCGTTCCCCCAACAGGGTGCGCGGCCGGTGCACGCCGGGGGTGTCCACGATGACCAGCTGCGCGTCGGGCCGGTTCAGCACCCCGCGCACCGCGTGACGGGTGGTTTGTGGCCGGTCGCTGGTGATGACGATCTTGCTGCCGACCAACGCGTTGGTCAGGGTGGATTTGCCGGAGTTGGGCCGGCCGACGAAACAGCAGAACCCGGACCGGAACGTCGCCACCGGGCCATCCTCCCACCGGCTCACCCGGCGAGCCGCTCCACGGGTTGGCCGGTGACGGCGGCGATGAGGTCTAAGTCTTTGTCAACGTGCACGACGACGAGCCCGGCGAGCTCGGCGGTGGCGGCGATGAGCAGGTCGGGCACCTTGGCCGCCCGGCGCTGGCCCCGCCGCGCGAGCAGCCCCGGCACCTCGACCGCTCGGCGCTCCATGCGCGGGGACAGGTTCTCCACTGGCATGTTGCCGATCGGGGGCTCGCGCAGACCGTCCGCCCAGTCCTCGCCGGATCGGGCGGAGAAACCCACCTCCAGCAACGTCAACGTCGAGACCCGCGCCAAGCCCCGGTTGATGCGATTGAGCCACGGTCCCGCGTCCGGCGATTTGGCGAGCCGCCACAACGCGGACTTGTCGATGAGCCAGGCCTCGGTCATCAGCGCGTGCCCGCGGGCGGTCGTCCGACCACGCCCCGGTGGCCGCGGCCTTCAGAGCCGCTCATCACCAGGCCCCGCTCATGATCTCAGGGTTCCCAAGATCAACGAACCGGTCGGCGAATCGGTCCAAGTCAGCCAGGGCCGCCGGGCGGGCGGCGTCGCTCCCCAGGCGCGCGAGGGTGCGACGCAGGTACTCCTCACGCGAGAAGCCCTGCCGCGCCGCCGCATCGTTGCGGCCGATCCCCTCCGGAATATTCCCAGCGCAGACGGTCGCGGACGACTAACGTGTGGCGGGTGAACAGCTCACACGCCCCACTGGAAACCACCCCGCCCGACGACCGCTGCGCTCCGGCGGGAGCCGCGACCATTGAGAAACAGCTGCTGCATGACGCGCTGCGGCGCGCCCGCGAGGACCTGGTGCGCAAACTCGACGGCCTGAACGACTACGACGCCGGCCGCCCGATGACGCCGACGGGGACCAGCCTGCTCGGCCTGGTCAAGCATGTCGCGATCGCCAGCCTCGGCTATTTCGGTCCGGTGTTCGACCGCGATCCCGGCGTGGACGTGGTGGCGCTTTGGGGCGACGACGAAGAGGATATGTGGGCGCAGCCCGACCAGACCCGGGCCGGCATCCTCGAGCTGTTCACGCGCGCGGCACGCGTCAGCGACGACACGATCAACGCGCTGGAGCCGCATTCCCCCGGCCTGGTGCCCTGGTGGCCGCCGCAGATCCGCCAGACGACGCTGCGGCACGTCCTGGTCCACATGATCAAGGAGACCGAGCGGCACGCCGGGCACGCCGACATCGTTCGCGAACTCATCGACGGCCGAACCGGCCGCTACCCGGACGACCCAAGCATGGCCGCCCGCACCCCCGAGCAGTGGGCGGACCGCTGGGCGCGCATCGAACGCGCCGCGCGGGAACGCGGCGCATAGCCGCGCGGGAACGCGGCGAATAGCGGCGCGCGCGGCCGAGCGTGAGGCGATCAGGCGTCGCCGACCGCGCAAACCCGGTTCACCTCGCGCGGCGGCGCGGCTCGGATCGGGGCCTACTCGATGACTGGATCGCGCAACACCTCGCGCAACGCGCGTGCGGCCCCCCGGTCCGGGTCCGGCCCGGACATCCCAGCCATCGTCACCAGCGCCTTCCACAACGCCCAGCCGCGCGCCCGTCGCCAGGTGTCGTCGTCCAGGCCGACGGACTCCCGGAACACGGCCCGCTCGTCGCCGCGGAAATAGGTCCAGGCGATCACCAGATCGCAGGCCGGGTCGCCGACACCACAAGTGCCGAAGTCGATCACCGCCGCCAACCGCCCGTCGACGGCGAGCAGGTTCCCGGCGGCGACGTCACCGTGGAACCA
>WQZC01000269.1 GCA_009780925.1 Actinomycetes bacterium
CCATGCCTGCGGCGCCGTGGCGGATGCGCCACGAGACCTGGTGGACGAACTCGCCGCGCGGCTCGCCGCGGAGCGCGGCTTCGTGCTGGATCGGGCGCACTTCACCGTGTTCGGGCAGTGCCGCGACTGTCAGGGCGCGGACCGCCAGGGCGCGGACCGTTCGGTCATGGACCGTTCGGCCACGGACCGTCGGGTCGCCGACGAGGCCGGGGGTCGATGATGGCACCGGTCGAGCTGGGCGTTCCGGCGTCGGGCGTGGACTCCGGTGTCGCCTGGCACTACGGCGACCCGTTGCGCGAGCAGCGTCAAGCGGTGAGCGCGGCGGCGATCGTGGACCGATCCAACCGGGGCGTGCTCACCGTGTCCGGCGAGGACCGGCTGAGCTGGCTCGACGCGATCTGCTCGCAGCGCCTCGTCGGGTTGGGCGACGGGGAAAGCGCTCAGGCGTTGGTGCTCTCCCCGCACGGGCACGTCGAGCAGCACTGGCAGGTCACCGAGCTGGGCGGGCAGGTCTGGCTGGACGTGGAGCCGGGTCGGGTGGCCGAGGTGTTCGGCTACCTGGAGCGGATGCGGTTCCTCAAGCGGGTCGAGCCGGTCGACGGCTCCGACCGGTGGGCGGTGCTCTCGCTGCTCGGCCCCCGCGCCGGCCAGGTGCTGCGCGCCGCCGGGCTGCCGGCGCCGGAGGCCGACGCGGCGGAGCCGATCCCGGCCGAGAGGGCGTGGATCCCGGCCGACGACACGGCGGCGTGGATCCACGCCGACGTTCCGGGGGGCATTGTGGGCACTGTCCCGGGTGCCGCTCGTGGTGCCGCTCGCGCTGCGCGTCTCGCTCCGGGCAGCGGTGCGGGGTTCGTCCGGGCGATGCCGTTCGGTGGGATGGATCTGGTCGTGCCGCGGCTGCGGCGCGCCGCGGTGTTCGCCGCGTTGCGGTCGGCGGGCGCCGCTGCGGCGGGGATGTGGGCGTTCGAGGCGCTGCGGGCAGCCGCGCGTCGGCCCCGGCTGGGCTTGGAGACCGACCACCGCACCATCCCGCACGAGGTGGGCTGGATCGGGACGGCGGTGCATCTGCGCAAGGGCTGCTATCCGGGGCAGGAAGCGGTGGCCCGGGTGCAGAACCTCGGCCAGCCGCCGCGCCGCCTCGTGCTGCTGAATCTGTCCGGCCGCCTTGACGAACTGCCGGCGCCGGGCGCGCCGGTGCTCCTAGACGGGCGCGCGGTCGGCTTCGTCGGCACCGCCGCGCAGCATCACGAGCTCGGACCGATCGCGTTGGCGGTGATCGGGCGGACGATCGCCGATGGCGCGACGGTCACCGTGGCCGGCGATCCCGCCATCGTCACCTGATGCCGCGTGACACCCGTGGCCGCACCGTCGTGATCTCGGGTTTCGCGCATGAATCTTGCGCGAAACCCGAGATCACGTGGCCCGGTGGGGCTAGCCGCAGGGTGGATCGGGGTGCCAGCACCAGTGCCCCGCGCCGGCGTGGCGATCACGATGGAAACATGACAACCACGCTCGCGCGGCACAGTGAACCAGACACTTTCTGGGCCTCCGACGCGGACCGGGACGTTGACCGACAAGATGGGCACGTGGACGGGAAAGGGTGGTCGGAGCCGGTGCATCGGCACTTCTGGGCCAAGAGCGGCTTCTTGCTGGGCGGGTTCCCGGTCACCGTGCTGTTCTTCTCCCTGGCCGTCACTGGATTCTCCGCCGCGGCCGGCACCGCCGTCATCTATCTTGGGGTGTTCATAGGCGCCGGCACGCTCGCCATGGCGCACGGTTTCGCGCTAGTCAAACAGGTGTGGCTGGCCCGGTGCGGATTCGAGATACCGCGCCTGCCGGCCCGCCCGGCGCCGCCCGGCAAACGTCAGCCGGTGCGGCGCGTCCTGCGGGTGTATGCCGCCGGCGAGCGTTGGCGCGAATTGCTGTTCGCGGTGGTTGAGCTGCCGGTCGCCATCTTCACTTTCACGGTCACCGTGGTGTGGTGGGCGGTCACCCTGAATGGGCCGACCTACTGGTTCTGGCAGCAATTCATCAACCCCTCCGACCGCTCGGGCTATCGCGATCCAATCACCCACAAAGTGCAAAACCAGGGGCTGGCGGACGTCATGCACCTGTCGATGGGCAACTCTTGGTTGTATTTCTGGTTCGGGCTGTTCACCCTGGTGACCATCATCCCGGTCATCCACGCGATGACTTTGATTCACGTGGGCGTGGCCAAGGGTTTGCTGCGCCCCTCGCGGCGCGCGATAGCCAAACGTATGGCCGAGCTGGCCGAGTCCCGCAGCCAGGCCACCGCCGCGCAGACCCGGGATCTGCGGCGCATCGAGCAGGACCTGCACGACGGCCCGCAGCAGCGACTGGTCCGGCTCGGCATGGACCTGGCCGCCGCGCAGCGCCGGCTCGGCTCTGGGGACAGCGCCGCGACCGCCCAGTTGCTCGACGAGGCGCGCGACCAAGTGGCCGCCACCCTGGCCGAGATCCGGCAGATATCCCGCAGCGTCGCCCCGCCGATCCTGGCCGACCAGGGCTTGGCCGCCGCGGTCGAGGCGCTCGGCGCGGCCAGCCCGGTGCCGGCGGTGGTCGACGCCCAGCCGGTGAGGTTGTCCGACGCCACCGCGACCGCCGTCTACTTCGCGGTCAGCGAGGCGCTAGCCAACGTCGCCAAGCACGCTAGCGCGCACCGGGTCGCCATCCGGCTGTGGCGGGCCGACGACGACGGGTCGAAGTCCGGCGTGGTCCGGTGCCAGATCGACGACGACGGCAACGGCGGCGCGCTGATCGTGCCTGGACACGGGCTGGCCGGGTTGCGCGATCGGCTCGCCGGCGTGGACGGCCGCCTGGATGTGGCGGTAAATGCCGATGGCGGGACCAGCGTGCGCATCGAGGTCCCCGGCGAGAAGTGAGTCTGCCCTCGCGCGCGCCAAGCCGACCACGCCTGAGCCGTCTTGCCCGACGCGCGAGAAACGAGCCCCGATGGCGCGGGACGAAGCGGTGGCGGGTTGAGGCGCTGAGACGCTGAGCGCCAGGCCCACGTGCGGCCCGGGAGTTCGTGGTGCTGGGACCGTCGTGGGGCCGTGCTAATAGTTGACGCGTGCGAATAGTGCTGGCCGAGGACTCGGCGCTGCTGCGCGAGGGCCTGGTGCGTCTGCTCGATGAGCTGGGCCACCAAGTGCTCGCTACCGCCGCCAGCGCGCCGGAGACGATCGAGGCGGTGCGACGGGAGCGTCCGGACCTGCTCGTCGCCGACGTGCGGATGCCGCCGACGCACACTGACGACGGGCTGCGCGCCGAGTTCCCCGGGCTCGCGGTGCTGGTGCTCTCGCAGTACGTCGAGGCGCCGTACGCGCGTCG
>WQZC01000270.1 GCA_009780925.1 Actinomycetes bacterium
GAGCACCGCGCGCAGCCGTCCGGCGGTCAGCTCGGCGAGCAGCGCGTCAGTGTCCACCACACGCCCCCGGGAGACGTTCACCAGCACCGCTCCGCCCGGCATCGCGGCGAGGAACGCGGCATCCACCAAGCCGACGGTGGCCGGAGTGGCCGGCACGGCCAGCACCACCACATCGTGCTCGGGCAGCAGCCGGGGCAACTCGGCGACGGAGTGCGCGCCCAGCGCACCCGGGTGGGGCCGGCGGGCCACCAGCGTCACCTGCGCTCCCAACGCCTCGGCCACGCACGCCACCTGCTGGCCGATGTCCCCCGCGCCGACGATCAGCACCCGCTTGCCGTCCAGGGACTCGCCCTCAACGGGGAGCCACTGCGCGTGCCGCTGCTGGAGCGCGTAGGTGGGGATGTCGCGCAGCAACGCCAACAGGCCGGCGATCGCCAGTTCGGCGGTGCTTCGCCCGTGGATGCCCCGGCCGGAGCACAGCACCACGCCGTAGGGAACGTCGCCGGACCAGTGCTCCACCCCGGCGGAGAGCAGCTGGATCACCCGCAACGCCGGCATCGCGGCCACCCCGGCCCGGCGGGTGTGCTGGGTGGAGAACAGGTAGGGCGGCACCCAGAACGTGACCGACGCGCAGCCCGCGGGCGGCTCGCCGGTCCCGTCCCAGAACATGGTTCGCACCGGCAGCTCCAGCAAGCCCGCCAACTCCGGCGGGACACAGATGGTCACCATCATGAGGAGTCACGCTCCGGGAGCATCGCAGCGAGCATCCGCGAGCGAGGAGCGGACCGGAACGCGACGACGGGAGGCACAGTCATTCCCGCAGCGTATGCGCCCCACCGACTCGGCCGACGCCACGCCGCGCCGGATTGGCCCACGCCGCGCCGCGCCGGGCGGCCGCCATCGGGTCGGGCGCCGCGCATGGCGCCGCACAGGCGGACCGGGCACACTTGCGGCGTGTCCCGCGCCGCCCGCATCGCCACGATCGCGACGATCGCCGCGCTCGGTTTGCCGCTCGCCGCGTGCGGGGCCGGGGCCAACGCCGCGCCCAGTTGGTCGCCACAGCCCCAGTTCACCGCGGTGATGCCGCCAGTGGTGCCCGAGTTGCCTCCGCTGCCCACTCAGCCGGGCGGGTCCACGCCCTCACCGCAACCCAGCGCGCCCGGCGGGCCCAGCACACCTAGCACCGGCGCGCCGAGCAGCCCCAGCCCGTCGGGCGGGTCCACCACCACCGCCGCCGACCCAGCGGTGGTGGCCACGCGCCTGTCCGCGCCCACTGGTGTCGCGGTGCTGCCGGACGGCACCGCGCTGGTGGGCGAACGTGACACCGGCCGGATCGTGCGAGTGCAGCCGAGGCCCGGCCAACCGGTGCGGGTGCTGCGCACCCTGCCCGGGCTGGACGCCTCCGGCGACGGCGGGCTGCTCGACTTGGCGCTGTCGCCGACCTACGTCGAGGACGGCCTGGTCTACGCCTACGTGACCACGCCCACCGACAACCGCGTCATCGACTTCACCCTCACCGGCCCGACCACGCCGGTGCTGACCGGCATCCCGAAGGGGCCGACCGGCAACACGGGCCGGATCGCCTTCGACGACGCCGGTGACCTATACATCGGCACCGGTGACGCCGGCGCCGCAGCCGACCCCGAGAACCCGGCGAGCCTGGCCGGCAAGGTGCTGCGCGTCAGCCAGATCGGGCGGCCCGCGACCGGTAACCCGGGCGGCTCAGCGGTCTACGCCAACGGCGCGCGCGCCGTTGACGGGCTGTGCGCCGACGCGGGCGGCATCGCGATGTTCCTAGCGCAGGCCCACCCGCCCGCTGCCGCGGACCAGATCGATCTGGTTCGGGCCGGCGCCGATTTCGGCACGGCTGTGCCCCCGCTGGCGACGATGCCGGACGGCGCGAGCGGCATCGGCGGGTGCGCCGTGGTGGGCAGCACGCTGTATGTCACCTCCCGGGACGGGACGTCACTGCTGGCCGCGACCATCACCGCTGGCGTCGGCGCCGCCAACCCGAGCATCGGCAAGTTCACCGCCATCCTCACCAAGAAGTACGGCCGACTGCTGACCGTGGTCGCCGCGCCCGATGGCGCGCTGTGGCTGACCACCTGCAACCGCGACGGGCACGGCAAACCGATCGCCGACGACGAGCGGGTGCTGCGCATCGTCCCGGCCGCGGGCGGTGCCGAGGCCCCGCGCGTCTGACCTGCGCGTTTGATCTTCGCGGCTGACCCTGGCGCGGCTCATGCCACCGGCCCAGCCTCGGGCGCGCCGCCCAACCCGCCAGCAACCCGCCCCAACGCGCCGGAACCCGGCGAACCCATCGCGCCGCCGGCTCAGCGCACCGCCCGCCACACCGCTGCCCCGGCGAACCAAACGAACGGGCAGGCCTTAGGCTTCGGGCCATGGCCAACCCTCCGCCACCCAGCTCGTTCGGTCCCCCTCCACCGCAGTCCCCCGGCCAGGGCGCGCCGACGCCTCCGCCCGCCGGCTACATCCCGGCGCCACCCGCCCCGAGCGGCCCGCCGGCCTACATATCCGGGCCGCCCGGCTACCCGGGTGGGGCATACCCGGGTGGGGCCGTCCCGCCGAAACACCTGCGCGGCCGGCGTCCGCTGCTGATCGGCACCATCTTCGCGGTGCTCGGCATCGTGTTGATCGTCGTTGGCGGCATCATCGGCTCGACCGCCGCCGTCTCCAAGGTCCCGAACTTCTCCCGGGTGTCAGTCGCCGCCGGCAGCGGGACCGCGCAATTCGACAAGGCGGGTGGCTACCTCGCCTACTACGAGTCGAGCAACATCAGCAACTCGACCAGGACCCTCCCGCTGGTGCAGGTGACCCTCACCAACCCGAGCACCGGGGCGCAGATGACCCTGACCACCCCATACGGACAGCGGTCGGATGGCAAGTTCAAACAGCTGTACTACTCGAAAGACGGCCACAATGGGTTGGCCATGTGGCAGTTCCACATCGACACCCCTGGCGCCTGGCAAGTTCAGCTGAACGCTGGCCCCGGAGTGGATTCGGACGCCGTCATGGCCTTCGGACCATCCATCGCCTCCGGGATCGCGATCGCCGGCGTCACTGTGATCGTCGGCGTGTTGGCGCTCATCGCCGGAATCGTGCTGCTCATCGTCGGATGGGTCAAGCACTCGCGGCACAAGGGCCAGCTGCGCCGGCTCGTGGTGGCGGCGCCCTTCGGCTACGGCCCACCCGGGTTCGCCATGCCCGGCCCGGGGCCGTCGGGTCCCGCGCAACCAGGTCCGGCGCCATCGGGACCCGCGCCCGGGTCCAGCCAGTCGGCCGGGTACCAGTCCTACTGGGACTCGCAACCGCCCAGCTGAGGCGCGGCC
>WQZC01000271.1 GCA_009780925.1 Actinomycetes bacterium
ACGGGATGGTTTGGCACCTCGATGTCGGCTCGTCGCATCCTGGGGCTGGAGTCGGTCCCAAGGGTTGGGCTGTTCGCCCATTAAAGCGGTACGCGAGCTGGGTTTAGAACGTCGTGAGACAGTTCGGTCCCTATCCGCCGCGCGCGCAGGAGATTTGAGAAGGGCTGTCCTTAGTACGAGAGGACCGGGACGGACGAACCTCTGGTGTGCCAGTTGTTCCGCCAGGAGCACGGCTGGTTAGCTACGTTCGGAAGGGATAACCGCTGAAAGCATCTAAGCGGGAAGCTTGCTTCAAGATTAGATCTCCCATCCTTTATGGAGTAAGGCCCCCGGCTAGACAACCGGGTTGATAGGCCGGAAGTGGAAGTGCGGTAACGCATGCAGCTGACCGGTACTAATAGGCCGAGGACTTGCCACAAATATGTACGCGTCCACTGTGCGGTTCCCGAGGTGCGGTCGATCGGCTCGACGAGCCGGTCCGGATCGACATCTCAATAGAGTTTCGGCGACCATAGCGAGAGGGAAACGCCCGGTCTCATCCCGAACCCGGAAGCTAAGCCTTTCAGCGCCGATGGTACTGCGTGGGCCACTGCGTGGGAGAGTAGGACGTCGCCGGACAACTTGTTATGAGGGCCGCCCGGTTCACCGGGCGGCCCTCATATTTTTCGACATATGTTTCATCATGTTTTGAGGCAAGGCTGTATTTGATGTATTGGTGCGAGGGAAAGAGATGGCCATGAGTGACTTCGATCGGCGGCGGGGCTCGACGGGCCGCGGCGGCGCGGGACAGGGACGCGCGGGACAGGCGGGACAGGGACGGCGGAGCGGGGGCGAGTCGTACCGCAACGGCGCTTCTGGAACGGGCGGCGTCGGCGGGCGCGCGGTTCGGGGCGGCGGGGCGCCCGGCGGCGCGGCTGGTGGGGACGGTCACTACCGGGCGCGGTCGGCCGGCGCGGGTCGCGGCTCCGAAGGCGGGGGCTGGGCGCGAGGGCGGTCGGAATCGCGTAACGGGCCGACGGGGGCTTGGTCGGTCGGTGCCCGGCGGAGTGGCGGGACCAGCGGTAGCGGTGGGACGGGCGGGAGCGGTGGCGCGGAGGCGAGCCGGCACCGCGAACCCTGGCGCGAGTCGCGCGCCGGTGCTTCGGAGCGCGGCGGTGGTGGCGCGGGCGTGGCTGGCGAGGGCACGGGCGGTCGCGGCGGGGCGTGGAACCGGGCCGGCGATCGGTCACTGGGCGCAGCGGGGCGGTTCGGCGAGCGGGGCGGGGCGGGCGCGTATCGAGCGACGTCGGCGGGACGCGAGGGCTGGAGCCGGTCGCGTTCGGGCGGCGCCCGGGCGAGCAGAGATTTTCCCGCGTCGGCGGGCGTCGCTGGTCGGAACGCGCGGGTGGGGACGCGCGCCGGGGAGAGGTCGTGGTCGGGGGATGGCGAGGCCGGCGGGGCTCGGAGCTTGGGCGAGGGGCGCGGTGGGGATCGGAGCGGCGCTGGCGCCGGGCGAGACCAGTCGTCGCGACGGCCGTACCGCGCGGATCGGGGATCGGCGCCGGGTTGGGCGGACCGGCGCGGCGCGGGTCAGGACGGCGCCGGAACCGGACGTGAGGGTTCCAGTGGCGGATATCACTCGGATCGTGGCTCAGCGGCGGGTTCTGAGCGCCGGCGCGGCGGATTCGGCGGGGACCGCGCGTCGTCATCGGGTGTCGCGGATCGGCGTGGCGCGGAGCGTGCGGGTCGGCGTGGCACGGGCGAGTGGCCTGGCGCGGAGCGTGCGGGTCGGCGTGGCACGGGCGAGTGGCGTGGCGCGGATGGGGACCGGTCGGGACGGCCCTCTGCGCGCCGCGATGGGGAGCGCGCGTGGTCCAGCACGGATCGCGGCGCGGACCGGCGCGGCTCGGATCGCGGTTGGTCGCGCGGTCGCGACGACGAGCGCCGTGAGCGATCGGGCCGGCCGGGCGGCGCCCCTGGCGCGGGACGCGGGCAGGGAACGCGTGACGGCCGCCAGAGTTGGAACCCCCGGGAGGGCGTCCGGCGCGACGGAGCGGGCGATTGGCGCGGCGGGTCGACTGGTCGGACCGGCGCGGATCGCGGGTCGCGGGCGCACGGACGGGCTAGCGTGGGCGAGCGCCGCGACCACGTGCCGGGAGGGACGTTCGGCGGTCGACGCGACCACGCTGCGGGGGGGACCTCGCGCGGCGGTCGGGAATGGCGGGCGCACGACGCGGAGCGTCGGCGCTGGCCAGACGCCGCAGACGATTCGGGCGATTCCCGCGAGCCGTGGCGCGAACCGCTCGGGGAGTTCGCGGAGCGGCGCGGCGGGGCTCCGTCCGGCCCAGAGCTGCCCAGCGGCGCCGACTGGCACGCGCTGGACCCGGCGGTGCGCACCCAGCTGCGCCAGCTGTCCAAACTGAACGCGGAGTGGGTCGGCGCGCATTTGGCGGCGGCCGGACAAATCATCGACAGCGACCCGCAGCGCGCCTTGGCGCACGCGCGGGCGGCGCGAAGCCAAGCGGGGCGCCTCGGCGTCGTGCGGGAGGCCGTGGGCATCGCGGCGTACGAGGCCGGCGAGTGGGCCGAGGCGCTCACCGAACTGCGCGCCGCCCGTCGGATCTCGGGTGAGGCGCACACGCTGGCGTTGATCGCGGACTGCGAGCGGGCGTTGGGCAGACCCGAGCACGCGGTGCGGCTACTGTCCGATCCGGCGGTGCCGACTCTGGACGCCGATTCCCGGGCCGAGCTGCTGGTGGTGGTGGCGGGAGCGCGTCGCGATCTGGGGCAGCTGGACGCCGCGCTGTCCGTGCTGGCGCGTGGTGGGGTGGACCCGCAGCGCCCGCGCCCGGGCTCGATGCGCTTGTGGTACGCCTACGCCGACACGCTGCACGCGCTCGGCCGAGACGAGGACGCCGCGCGGTGGTTCGCCTGGTCCGCAGCCCTGGACCCGGACGGGGAAACCGACGCGGCCGAGCGCGCCGCAGCCCTGCTCTAGTCCAGCTGGGGGCTCTCCGGCGAGCGGTCGCGGGCTGGGCGGGGAGCGGTCGCGCTAGGATCTCATCCGGCGCGCGGAACCGACGAGCGCGTGATCAGATTCCACCGAAACGACTGGGAGCCCTTGTGCGTCGTCTTCGCATCCCTATTGCTCTGGCCGTAGCGGCATGCGCCGCGGCCTTCGCTGTCGCTGGCTGCTCCAGCAGCCCCAAGTCCAACGCCACCACTCCGGCCGCGCAAGCTGCCACCAGCGCGCCGGCCGCGCAGGCTGCCACCAGCGCGCCGGCGGTGAGCGCGCCGGCCAGCACCGGCGTTCCCGACGCGGACCTCGTCACCGCCGGCAAACTGACCGTCGCCACCGGGGA
>WQZC01000272.1 GCA_009780925.1 Actinomycetes bacterium
CAGCTCGAATTGGGCGTCCGCGATCGACAGCGGGTCCTGCGGTGGTTGCTCCACGACGAACGCCGTCCAGGTGACCGTCGCCGGGGCGCTGCTGACCGGATGGTCGAACACCTGCGGCACCAGGCCCAGCCACCCGCCGTACACGGCCTCGCCCGCGTCGAGCGCGGCGGCGCGAAACTCCGGTGGGCCGGGCAGCCCGCGCGGGTCGCCGGGGACCGGCAGGACCAGCCGGACCGCGTCGGCGCAGCGCCGCCACTCGATCAACGCGGCGGCCAGCGGGGCGCTTGGTGGGCGGTTCGGACCGGATGGGCCAGCCAGCCCATCCGGTGCAGGCGGCGGAGGCGGCCCGCCTGGCCCATCCGGCAGGCCGATGACGCGGTGCGGTCCGTCGTCGCCTATGGTCACCCGCAGCACATCATCGGACGCGGCCCGCCCGGCGAGCCACGCGGTGGCCCAGACGGCCAGCGCGGCGCACCGCGAGCGTGTCACCCAAACAGGGTAGGCCAGAGCGGGTGGGCTCCCGGCCCGCCGGCGATGATCAAGCGAATCGGCCAAGTCTGTTGGCGAGAACGCATGATCATCGGGTCTGTGGGCGCAGGGGTGCCGGTCCGTGCTCGGCGCCGGATGGTCCCATGAGGCCGTGCGGCGGCGAGCGGGGCGGCGGGATGGATGATGGTCAACACGGACGACCTTGATCAGGTATGGAGGGGAGCGCGATGACAGACCGGTACCCAGTGGACGTGTTGTCCGTTTCAGCGACTCGGCGCCCAGCCGTGCCGGAGCTGCCCGCCGACCTTGACCTGGTGGTCGAGACCGCGGACGGCCGGTTTTGCGGCGCGGTGGTGGCCGTCGGCCGGGCGGTGGACGCGGGGGAGCGGCGCGCCACCGTCACCCTGGAGGATCGCCACGGCAACCGCCGGGTGTTCCCTATGCTGCCGGCTGGGTTCCTGCTGGACGGCCAGCCGGTCACGCTGAGCCCGCCGGCCCCCAGAGCGGAGTCGGCACAGCCGAGGCAGCGGGCGCGCACCGCATCCGGATCGTTCGCGGTGGCGGGCGCGCCCACCCGGGTGGCGCGCGGCAGCCGCATCTGGGTGGAGGGGATCCACGACGCCGCGCTGGTGGAACGGATCTGGGGCGACGACCTGCGCATCGAGGGCGTGGTGGTGGAACCGATCGACGGGGTCGATGAACTGCCCGGTCGCGTCAGCCAATTCCAACCGGGGCCGGGCCGGCGGATCGGCGTGCTGGTGGACCACCTGGTGCCGGGCAGCAAGGAGAGCCGGATCGTGGCCGCGGTGCGCGACCCTGATGTGCTGGTCACCGGGCATCCGTACGTGGACATCTGGCAGGCGGTGCGACCGCGCGCGCTGGGCATCGCGGCCTGGCCCCCGGTGCCGCGCGGGCTTGACTGGAAACAAGGGGTCTGCGCGGCGTTGGGGGTGAGCGACCCGCACGAGATGTGGCGACGCGTCCTCGCGGCGGTGGACGGTTTCGGCGACGTCGAGACGCCGTTGCTGCGCGCGGTCGAGGAGCTGATCGATTTCGTCACCGTTTCCCCGGTGCCATAGGGCGCCCCCGCATGGCAAGATGGATGCGTGCCCGCCTGGTTGATCTGGCTCATCATCGCCGCGGTGCTCGCCGGCGCCGAGTCGCTGTCGCTCGACTTCGTGTTGATCATGTGTGCCGGTGGCGCGGGGGCGGGCGCGATCAGCGCGGCGCTCGGCGCGCCAGTGGCGGTGCAGGTGGCGGTCGCGCTGGTGGTGGCGGTTGGCTTGCTCGTGTTCGTGCGGCCCATCGCCCGCCGTCACCTGGAGGGAGTGGGCACCCATCCGACCGGAGCGGCGCGGCTGGTCGGCAAGAACGCGGTGGTGCTCAAAACCGTGGACGCCAACGGCGGGCTGGTCCGGCTCGACGGGGCGGAGTGGAGCGCGCGCGCGTTCGACGAGACGCAGGTGCTGCCGGTCGGCGCGTCCGTGCGGGTCATGGAGATTTCCGGAGCCACCGCCGTCGTGTGGGACGGGCCTTAGCCCCACCCGACGGCCTGACCCCACCGGGTGACAGGTAACCAAAAGGAGACGGAATGCAAGCCGGAATCATTGCCATCATTGTGGTCGCGGTGATCGTTGTGATCGTTCTGTCGCGCAGCGTGCGCATCGTGCCGCAGGCCCGCGCCGCCGTGATCGAGCGGCTCGGCCGCTACATCCGCACCGCGACGCCGGGCATCACCGTGCTCGTCCCGTTCGTGGACCGGATGCGACCGCTGATCGATCTGCGCGAGCAGGTGGTCAGCTTCCCGCCGCAGCCAGTGATCACCTCGGACAACCTGACCGTCGCCATCGACACGGTCATCTATTTCCAGGTCACCGACCCGCGCGCGGCGACCTACGAGATCCAGAACTACATCCAGGCGGTCGAGCAGCTCACCATCACCACGCTGCGCAACGTGGTCGGCTCAATGGACCTGGAGGCGACGCTCACCAGCCGCGACGCGATCAACAGCCAGCTGCGCGGCGCGCTGGACGAGGCCACCGGCCCGTGGGGCATCCGGGTCGCCCGGGTGGAGATCAAGGCCATCGACCCGCCGCCGTCCATCCGCGACTCGATGGAGAAGCAGATGCGCGCCGACCGCAACAAGCGCGCCGTCATCCTGGAAGCGGAGGGCCAGCGCGAGGCCGCGATCAAGACCGCCGAGGGCCAGAAGGCCGCGCAGATCCTCAGCGCGGAGGGCCAAAAGCAGGCCGCGATCCTCAGCGCCGAGGCCGAGCGGCAGTCCCGCATCCTGCGCGCCGAGGGCGAGCGGGCGGCCCGCTACCTGTCCGCGCAGGGCGAGGCCAAAGCCATCGAGACGACGTTCAACGCGATCCACGCCGCCCAACCGGACGAGGCGCTGCTGGCCTACCAGTACCTGCAGACGCTGCCGCGCATCGCCGCCGGCGAATCGAACAAGATGTGGATCGTGCCCAGCGAGTTCAGCAAGGCGCTGGAGGGGCTGTCGCGCATCGGCGGCGGCGACTCCGACGACAAGCCGTCCTGGCTCGCGGCGCGCGGCGCCGCACCGGCCGCCACGTCGGGCGAGGGCGCGGACCTGGACACCTCCACCTGGTTCGACTCGAACCTGCCGCCGGCGGCCGAGCAGCCCGAGGCGGGGAACTTCCGCGCCTCCGACGACGACGAGGACTCGCTGCTGGCCCGGCAGGGGATGCCCGACCCCGGCGCCGGAACCGCCGCGTCCTAGCCTGCCGTCCCCGGGCCTGACGCGCGCTGTCGCGTCGGCGTGCCATAGGGTTGCAGACACTGTTGCAATCTTGTGGCAATAAGGAGGGCCGGCGGTGGCGCG
>WQZC01000273.1 GCA_009780925.1 Actinomycetes bacterium
CCGACCGAGGTGAAGGCGGCGATCACCGGCACCGGCGGCGCGGGCAAGGCGCAAGTCGCTGACATGGTCCGCCGGCTGCTCCGGCTGCCGGCCGCGCCGAAGCCCGCGGACGCCTCGGACGCCCTGGCGTTGGCGATCTGCCAACTGTGGCGCGGTTCGGCCCGCGCCCGATACGAGCTGGCCGTGGAAGGAGCGAAGCGGTGATCGCGAGCGTGCATGGGACGGTGGCCGCCCTCGGCCCGGACGGCGCGGTGATCGAAGTCGGGGGCGTGGGCCTTTCAGTGTCCTGCGCGCCGGGCACGCTGGCCCGGCTGCGGCTGGGCGAGCCGGCGCGGCTGGCCACCAGCCTGGTCGTCCGGGAGGACTCGCTGACGCTGTACGGGTTCGCTGACGATGATGAGCGGGCACTATTCGAGCTGTTGCAGACGGCCAACGGCGTCGGGCCGCGGCTGGCGCAGACGATCCTGGCGGTGCATCCGCCCCGCGAGGTGCGCCGCGCGCTGGCGAGCGCCGACCTGGCCGCGCTGACCAAGGTGCCGGGCATCGGCCGCAAGAGCGCCGAGCGGCTGGTGCTGGAGCTGCGCGACCGGGTCGGGGCCGTCGACGGCTCGGCCGACGGGGCGCCGGAGCTAGCCGGGCTGACCCCAGTCGCGCCGTGGCGCGAGCAACTGCGGCACGCGCTGGCCGGGTTGGGGTTCTCCGGCAAGGAGGCGGCGGACGCGATCGACGTGGTGGCCGCTGACGCTGGGGACGCCCCGGAGCTGGCCGTGCTGCTGCGCCGTGCCATCGGGCTGCTCGGGCGGACGCGATGAGCGGCGATCCGATCGGTGGCTCGGCGACCGCGCCGCCGGGCGCGAGGAGTTCCGGCGGGGCCGCTCGCCCAGCCGGGTCCTCGCCGGGTGGGGCGGGCGCGGGGGAGGTCGCGGTCGCGCCGACGGCGACGGCCGAGGACGTGGTCTCCCCGCTGGGGGCGGCCGAGGACGTCGTCTCCCCGCTGGCGGCGATCGGCGAGCGCGACGTGGAGGCGAGCCTGCGCCCACGCTCACTGGCCGAGTTTCCCGGGCAGCCGAAGGTGCGCGAGCAGCTGGAGCTGGTGATCGAGAGCGCCCGGCGACGGTCCCGCCCGCCGGACCATGTGCTGCTGTCCGGGCCGCCCGGACTGGGCAAGACCAGCCTGGCCATGATCATCGCGACCGAGCTGAGCGTGCCGATCCGGGTGACCAGCGGACCGGCGATCGAGCGGGCCGGCGACCTCGCGGCGCTGCTCACCTCCCTCGCCGAGGGCGAGGTGCTGTTCATCGATGAGATCCATCGCATCGCTCGGCCCGCCGAGGAGCTGCTGTACATGGCGATGGAGGACTTCCGGGTGGACGTGATGGTCGGCAAGGGGCCGGGCGCGACGGCCATCCCGCTGGACCTGGCGCCGTTCACCCTGGTCGGGGCCACCACCCGGGCGGGGCTGCTGACCGGTCCGTTGCGCGACCGGTTTGGGTTCACCGCGCATCTGGACTTCTACGACACCGAGGATTTGGAGCGCATCCTGCGCCGTTCCGCGGGCCTGCTCGGGGTTCCGCTGCGCGCGGATGGAGGCGCCGAGATCGCCAGCCGGTCCCGGGGCACGCCCCGGATCGCCAACCGGCTGCTGCGCCGGGTGCGCGACTACGCCGAGGTGCGCGCGGACGGGACGGTCACCGAGCAGGTGGCGCGCGCGGCGCTGGCGGTGTATGACGTGGACGAACTGGGTCTGGACCGGCTGGACCGGGCCGTGCTGGATGCGTTGGTGCGCCGCTTCGGCGGCGGGCCGGTCGGGGTGGGCACGCTCGCGGTGGCGGTCGGCGAGGAGACCGAGACCGTGGAGGAGGTCGCCGAACCGTTCCTGGTGCGGGCTGGGCTGCTCGCGCGCACCCCGCGCGGCCGGGTGGCCACTCCCGCCGCGTGGGACCACCTCGGGTTGACCCCGCCGCGCGAGACGGCCGCGCCCACGTTGTTCTCGCCCTGATGGCAGAGCGCTCGGCCGTCGCGCCCGATGCCAACGGTCCGTCATCCGGCGCGCGGCAGGGGCGTCGACGCGCGCGGCATACACTGGACGCTCAACCCCGGCGCATGGCCGCACGGCCGCGACGTAATCAAGCCAAACGACAGCGAAAAAGGTTCCCTGGTGAGTGCGTTACCCATTCTTGTCATCGGCGTGCTGCTCGTCGGCGTGATGATGCTCAGCCAGCGCAACCGGCAGCGGGCCGCCGCCCAAGCCGAGCAGCGGCGCAAGGCGATCGACGTCGGCACCGACGTGATGACGACCTCCGGGCTGTACGGCACCGTTGTGGAGGTCAATGACGACGAGACGGTGCAGCTGTCGATCGCTCCCGGCGTCGAGGTGAGGTGGGCGCTCGCGGCGGTGCGCGACGTCGCCAGCCTGCCCAACCAGGCGCGCGCGAGCGCCGAGGACGACAGCGCCGAGGACGAGGCCGACGACGCGTTGGATCCACTGGACGAGCCCCCGGATGAGCGCCACTAGCCGGGCACGCGCACTGGTGAATCCGGGCCCGGTCGCCGGCCAGATGGGCGCGGAGACGACCGGCCAATGACGCCGCGCGTCCGGGCCGTGCTCGGCTGGCGCCTGTTCCCAGCGTTGCTCGCACTGCTCGTGCCGCTGGGCGTGACATCGTGCGCCGGTTCATCCGCCCCATCCGCGAGCTCTGGCGCCGGTCGTGGCGCGGTGGCCCAGGTGGTCTTCACCGCGCGGCTCGCTGGTGGCGCGGCCCCCGCCACGGCCGCGCTGAACCAAGCCATGGGGATCATCGAGCAGCGCGTCAAAGACGCGGGGGCGAAAGACGCCACCGCTGCGCTGCGGGACACCGGCCAGATTGTCGTGACTATCGCCGGACCGGACCAGGTGCCTGCGGATGTCGTCCAGCTCGGGCAACCAGGGCGGCTGGACCTGCGACCGTTGGTGTCCCCCTCAGTCCCCGCGGGCGGGGCGACCGCGGGGACTGCCGCGCCGGCGAGCGACGCCGATGTGCTCGCCTCGCTGGCCTTTCCGATCCCCACGACGGACGTCGAGTTAGCCGCGCTCAGTAGCGACCAGCAGACCCAGCTCGGGCTCGCCATGGAGGGTTTTGACTGCGCCGCGCAGACCTACACCGCGGACCGATACCAGTACCAGCCGATCGTGGCCTGCGACCAGCTGGGCCAGCGAGCGTTTCTGCTCGGGCCGACGCAGGTTCCCGTCGCGCAGATTGCCAGCGCCACGGCGCTCGCGCCCGACACCACCACGAACCTGGGGTGGACGATCTCGCTGGCTCTCACGAGCAGCGGTGAGGA
>WQZC01000274.1 GCA_009780925.1 Actinomycetes bacterium
CATGCCGCAAACCCAACTGCGCCAGCAACGCCTGATCCACCCCCGCCAACCGCCGCTTCTGCACCTCCAACTCCCGCACCACATCCAACAACACCCCACCAGCCAGACGAGACCACTCCAACCCCACCAGCCGGTCCACCACGCCCCGGAACTCCCCAAGCAGCGCCAGCGGCCCATCCACACCCAGCTCACCGGGCGCCAGCCCATCCGAACCCGCCATCGGCCCGCGAGGATCCAGCCCGCCAACCAGCCCGCGCCCGACCGCAGCCGACGGAGCGCCCAGCCCGAGCGCCGGCTCCGAGGCGCCCTCGGCCGACCGCGGAACAGCGCCGGCAGATGCGGTCACGGGAGCCTCGAACACCTCACTATTGTATCGAACATCAGTGCTAATTTCAAATGTATCGCGGCCACCCAACCAGGTGAATCAGGGCGATGCGGGGCCGGCTCAACGGAGCCAACCGTCGCGATACCGTCAGTCGCGACGGGTCGCTGCCTCAAGCGGCGATGCGCGGCCGCATCGCGGCATGATGAGAACGCACGGTGAGCAGTTGGCGGGCTTTGGGTGACGACAAAGTAGGACACACGGAGCCCGGCGGCCAGAACCCCTGGCTTGGGGCCTCGTGCGGGGTCGCCCGCGGGGCTGCCCCCGGGGTCGCAGCCGGGGCTGGCTGAGGGGTTGCGGGTTCTGGGCGTGCCGCCGAGTGGCGCGCTCAACCGCGCAGCGAGTCCAGCAGGTCGGCCACCGCGTCGTCATCGTTGCGGGCCAGTATCTTGTCCGCGGCATCGAGCACGGCGGGGTGGGCGTTGGCGACGGCGTAGCTCCGCCCGGCCCAGGCGAGCATTGGCAAGTCGTTGGGCATGTCGCCGACTGCGGCCACCTGCGCTGCGGTGACGCCGCGCAACTGAGCCACCTCGGCCAGGCCGCTGGCTTTGGTGACGCCGGGAGCGGCGATCTCCAGCAGCCCGAACGGCGAGGAGTGGGTGATCGTCGCCGATCCGGCGAGCAACCCAACAGCCTCGGCCAGGTACTGGTCCGGATCCGCGGCGAGATCCTTGACGAGCAGCTTCACCGCCGGCTCGGCCACCAGTTCGGTCAGCGACACGGCGCGCATCGACCAGGAGCCGCTTTCCGGCGGGTTGATCTCCCAGGTTGGCTGGTAGTCCGGTTCGAACACGAAGTCGGCGCCGTGCTCGGCGGCGAAACGCGCATTGGGGAAGGCGGCGCGCAGCAGCTCGGTGATCGTCGCCAGTTCCACGGGCCGGAGCGGATGCTCTCGCAGCACGGCGTGCCCGGCCAGGTCATAGAGCACCGCGCCGTTGGACGCCACGGTGATTCCCGCGTGCCCGGTCGCCTCGTCGAGCCCGGCCAGCCAGCGCGTCGGCCGGCCGGTGACGAAGACCACCTGCAGGCCCCGCGCCACCGCCGCCGCGATGGCCGACCGGGTTCGGTCGCTCACCGTGCCGTCCGAGCGCAGCAGGGTCCCGTCCAGGTCGGTGGCGACCAGTAGAACCGTCACCGCCTCCGCACCACCGGGACAGGTCGTGCCAGCGGGACCAGGGCAGACGGCGCCACCGGGACCAGGGCAGACGGCACGCGCGGGAGCAGGGCAGACGGCGCCAGCGGGACCAGGGCAGACGGCGCGAGCGGGACCAGGGCCGGAAGGGCACACGTGGCCAGCGCTGACGAATGCTCAGCCGGTAGGCATTCGGTCAGCACGGCGGGATCAGCGACTCCCGCCCGCCCAGGTACGGGCGCAGCGCGACCGGAACGTACACCGAGCCGTCCGGTTGCTGGTGATGGTCCAACAGGCAGGCGATGGTGCGGGCGATCGCGCACAACGTGCCATTCAGCGTGGCCACCGGCTCGATCCCGCCGGGCACCGGCACGCCGTCGCGCGTGCTCGCGGCCACACGGCGACGGATGTTCAGCCGGCGGGCCTGGAACGTGGTGCAGTTGGAGGTGGAGGTCAACTCCCGGTAGGCGCCTTGCGACGGGAACCACGCCTCGCAGTCGAACTTGCGCGCCGCCGAGGAGCCCAGATCGCCGGCGGCGACATCGATGACCCGGTAGGCGAACTCCAGCTTGTCCAGGAACTCCCGCTCCCAGGCCAGCAGTCGCTGGTGCTCGTCCTCGGCGTCCTCGGCCGGCACGTAGCAGAACATCTCCACCTTGTCGAACCAGTGCACCCGGATGATGCCCTTGGTGTCCTTGCCGTAGGAGCCGGCCTCGCGCCGGAAGCACGAGGAGAAGCCGGCGTAGCGCAGCGGCAGGTCGGTGAGGATCTCGTCGGCGTGGTAACCGGCCAGCGCCACCTCGGAGGTGCCGACCAGGTACATCTCCTCCTCGGCGAGTCGGTACACCTCGGCGGCGTGCTCACCGAGGAACCCGGTGCCCTCCATCGCCTCCGGCTTGACCAGCGCGGGCGCGATCACCGGGGTGAAACCGGCCGCGATCGCCTGGTCCATGGCCATGTTGACCAACGCCAGCTCCAGCTGCGCGCCCAGGCCGGTGAGGAAGTAGAACCGCGCGCCGCTGACCTTCGCCCCGCGCTCCATGTCGATGGCCCGCAGCGCCGCGCCGATCTCGACGTGGTCGCGCGGCTCAGCCACCACCGGTGGGGCGCCGACCAGCGCCAGGGTGGCGAAGTTCTCCTCGCCGCCCGCCGGCACGTCCTCGATGACGATGTTCGGGAGGGCCAGCTGCGCGGCCCGCAGTGCCACGTCGCGCGCCGCCTGCTCGTCTTGCGCGGTCTTGACCTGCTCGGCCAGGCTCTTCGCGCGGGCCAGCAGCGCCGGCCGGTCCTCGGCCGACGCCTTGGACACCTGCCGGCCCAGCGTCTTCTGCTCGGCGCGCAGCGCGTCGGCGCGGGCCACCGCCGCGCGGCGGGCGTCGTCGGCGGCTAGCAGCGCGTCCACCACGGCCGGGTCCTCACCGCGACGGCGTTGCGAGGCGCGCGCTAGGTCCGGGTCCTCACGAAGCAGACGAAGATCGATCATGAGCCAAGGTTACTGACCCGCCCGGCCTAGGAATGGCTGCCGCACCGGGCCGCGACGCGATCCGTCCGCCGGACGCCGATCCGGCCGGCGGGCAGCCATGGTGCGCGGGCGGCAGGGCGGCTCGGCTGGCTCGCCGGCGCCCGGGACGGCAAGATTGTGGGTGTGGTGACCATGTCCCGAGCACAGTTCGAGTCACTGGTGGGTGACGCGCTGGACACCATCCCCAAGGAACTGCTGTCGCGGCTGGACAACGTGGTGATCCAGGTGGAGGACCGCAACCCCG
>WQZC01000275.1 GCA_009780925.1 Actinomycetes bacterium
GACGACGGCGCCCACTTCGGGGTGCTGTTCTGGCACAAGGACGGGTTCTCCACCGCCTGCGGGCACGGCACCATCGCGTTGGGGGTGTGGGCGGTCGAGCGCGGGATCGTCGACGCCGCGCCCGACGGGGTGACCGATGTGGTCATCGACGTGCCGTCGGGCCGGGTCACCGCCAAGGTCCGCCTGCGCGACGGCGAGGTGACGGCGGTGGATTTCGTCAGCGTGCCGAGCTACCTGGTAGCACGCGACGTCGCGGTGGCCACCAGCCGCGGCCCGGTCCGGGTGGACGTCGGGTTCGGCGGGGCGCACTACGCCCAGCTCGACGCCAGCTCGGTGGGGCTCGCGGTGGAGCCGCGCCAGGTCAACGAGCTGATCGCGATCGGGCGCGAGATCAAGTGGGCGCTCAACGATTCGGCGCACGCCAAGCACCCCACCGACGACCGCCTCAGCGGGATCTACGGCACGATCATCTATGACGACCTGGGGACCACCGAGGGCGGCGACCTGCGCCAACGCAACGTGACGATCTTCGCGGACGGGGAGGTGGACCGGTCGCCCTGCGGGTCGGGATCGGCCGCCCGCGTCGCCGTGTTGTCGGCCACCGGGCGGTTGGCCGAGGGGGCCGCGCTGGTGCACGACTCGATCGTCGGCTCGCGGTTCGTGTGCCGGGCCGGGGACCGGGTCCGGCTCGGCCCGATCGACGCGGTGGTCCCGGTGGTGACCGGGATGGCCCACCGCTACGGCGCCAGCGAGTTCACCATCGACCCGCGCGACCCGCTCGTGCCGGGGTTCGTGCTGCGCTGACCCGGGGCGACTGGCCCCCGGACCGACATATCAGGCATATCAGGGCTGGCGACCGCCGGGGACCGTCGTCTGGGTCGTCGTCTGGGTCGCCTCAGCCGGTTGGACCAGCTGGGCGGTCCGGCTGGACCGGTTGAGGCGGCTGGGTCGGCTGGCTGATCCGGACCAGGACAACTGGGACGCCGATCGCTTCATAGGTGGCCCCTGCCCGGCGATCACGAGTCGCCAGCACCGCGTCGTGCGCTTTCGCGGCCAGCGCCACCAATCCGTCGTAGGCGGCGCCGCCGAGCACCCCGGCGCGCGCCAACTCGGCCGCCACATCGCCGGCGAGGCGCTCGGGCAACGGCAGCACGCCGACGAAGGATTCGGCGATCAGCCGCCCCGCCTGCTCGCCGGTCACCGCCATGGCGCCGGGCAACCGCGTCAGCACCGAATACGTCTCCACAGCGGCGTGGCCGGCGAGGTACAGCTCCTTCCCCGACGCCCAATCACTGACCTGGGCCGCCGCCGGGTGTGCCCTGGTCAGCAGTGGGACCGCCACCGAGGTGTCCAGCGCCAGCCGGCGGGGGTTGGTCATCGACGGCCTGCGTCGATGAGCGCGAACATGGCGGCGTCATCGAGCGACCCGTCACCGTCAGCTACCAAGCGCCCGTTGTGATCGCGAACCAACTCCACGGCGCGCCCGCCCGGCGTCAGCTGAATGCTCCCCCCATAGCTGGACACGTCCACCTTGGTGCCCGGCCTGAGACCGAACGCGATTCGCAGCGCCTTGGGAATCATGATCCGTCCGGCGGAATCGATCCTAAGCTCCATGGGACCATGTTACCAATTTGGTCCCAACAGTCTGGCCCAGCCGCGCATCGACGCCGGCGACATCCCGCCGAGTCACGGGCCGCCCCCCTTCGTCGCCCTGCGGCCACACCTCGGCAAACGATCTCCAGCCCGCCACGACTCGATATGATTCCCGCCGTCGGGACCAAGACCGCAAGGAAGTGACTGGAGTGCCTGGACTGTTTGACCCGCTGACACTGCGCGGCACCACGTTCAAAAACCGCGTCTGGGTGGCGCCGATGTGCCAGTACGCCGCCGGCGGGGATGGGCTCCCCACGCCGTACCACCTGGCGCACTACGGCCAGTTCGCCCTGGGCGGCGCGGCGCTGATCATCACCGAGGCGACCGCCGTCGAGCCGGCCGGACGGCTCACCCCCGCCGACGTCGGCCTGTGGGCCGATGAGCAGGTGGCCGCCTGGCGCCCCACCGTGGACTTCATGCATGAGGCCGGCTCGCTGGCAGCGGTGCAGTTGGTGCACGCCGGCCGCAAAGCGTCCGCCGCGCCGCCCTGGCAGGGCGGGGTGTACCTCCAGCCGGCCGACGGCGGGTGGCCACTGGTCGGCGCGTCGCCAATCGCGTTCGAGGGCTGGCCCGCGCCCGCCGAACTCACCCCGGCGCAACTCGCCGACATCGTCGCCAACTTCGCCGCCGCCGCCGCGCGCGCCCACCAGGCCGGCTTCGACGTGGTGGAACTGCACGCGGCGCACGGCTACCTGCTGCACCAGTTCCTCTCCCCGCTGTCCAACCACCGCGCCGACGACTACGGCGGCGACTTCGCCGGCCGCACCCGGCTGCTGCTGGAGGTGCTGGACGCGGTGCGCGCGCAATGGCCCGACGACGCGCCGGTGCTCGTGCGGCTGTCGGCGACCGAATGGGTGGACGGCGGCTGGACCGCCGACGACACCGTCGCGCTGGCCCCGCTGCTGGCCGCGCACGGCGCCGACCTGATCGACTGCTCGTCCGGCGGCAACGTTCACGACGCGAAGATCCCGATGGCGCCCGGATACCAGGTGCCGTTCGCGGCGCGGGTGCGGCGCGAGACCGGGGTGCCCGCCTCGGCCGTCGGGCTGATCACCGAGGCGCGGCACGCCAACGCGATCATCGCCGCCGGGGACGCGGACGCGGTGCTGTTGGCTCGGGAGCTGCTGCGCAACCCGCACTGGCCGCTGCTCGCCGCCGCCGAGCTGGACCCGTCGGCGCCCTGGCCGGTCCGCTACGTGCGCGCCCGCCCCTGAGCTGGCCCGGGCCGGCTCGCGCCGGCGTGTCCGGTGCGCCGCCGGCGCGTCCGGCCGGTTGAATACCAGCGCGCGCCGGCGCGTCCGGTGCGCCGCCGGCGCGTCCGGCCGGTTGAATAGCAGCGCGCGCCGGCGTGGGCTGGCGCGTCCGGTTCAAAACCAGCGCAAACGTTGCGAAACAGGCGCCTGCGGCGCGGTGGAACTCCCCCACCCCTGATGATCAAGCGTTTGCGCCAATAACCTTGGCGCAAACGCTTGATCATCAGGGTATGAAGCGCGCTGCGGCACGCCCAGCCGCCACGCGCTCAGCACAGGCCGGGGTCGGAGGGGTAGGTGGAGAGCAGGCTCAGCGGCGGGGGCTGA
>WQZC01000276.1 GCA_009780925.1 Actinomycetes bacterium
GGGATTCCAGCCGAGCATCCACATCGTGGTGCGATCGGTCGTCCAGTCGGTCGACTCGCTGGAGTACCCGTTGGCGGCGGTGGTCACCCCCGGAATCCCCAGCACATTGCCAACGTACGACATCCAGTACGAATACGTGCCCGCGCTGATCGCTCGCTTGGGTCCATTGGCGGCCTGGGTGGCGTCATCAACGGCATCGCCGGTGAAGGGGTTGACAAACGGCGCCCGGACGGTCGTCAAATAATTGCGGAAGAACGTCATATACGTCGAGTTGCCGTGCGTGTCGTCGCTTTCGGCGTTGAAGCTCTGATTGCCCTCGAACAACATGCTGTGCGCGCCGACCATGTGCGATCCGTTGACACCGGCCTCAATCCACGCCTCCGTGGTCGCGATGAAGCCGTCGTCCATGTAGTTGTAGGCGACCACCGAACCGGCGCCCGATGAGCGCGCCACCATCACTTTGTTCACGCCCATGGAGATGTTGTTCTGGATCAGCAACTCGGACGACGCCTCGGAAATGCTGATCGCGTACCCGGCGCCGCCGGGCTCGGACCACGCCCCGTCATGGACATACGAATCGATCAAATCATCCCGGAACGAGTCGTTGAAGGCCACGCCCGCGCCATACCAATCAGTCACCTCGATGTTCTTGGCCCAGCTGTAGGCGGTGTTGTTGAACATGACCGCGTTGTTGCCGCCGCCGGTGACGGCCAGGTCTTCGACGCCCGCCCGCTCCACCGTCTGATTCGATCCGGTGAACGTGGTCAGCTCGGCGTGCTGCGCGGTCTGGTAGCCCATCGTCAGCGGCGAGGTGAAGGTCACCGTGTCGCCAGTGACACTGGCGATTTGTTTGATCTCGTTCTGCGGCCGGTCCTGACGGCTGAACCAGCAGCCGGCGTCGGTGCCATTGCCGGTGGCCGCGTAGTTGTCCGCCGCCGACGGCGTGACAAGCGCCAGCGGATCGTCGACATAAAGCTGCGCGGGATCATGCAGGTCCCATTGCACGGCGTAGTCCGGCGACGCCCACACCCGGCCTTGCGGGGTCGCGCCAACGGCCGGTGCGGTCACGTCCGGCATCCACTTGGCGCCGCTGGTCTGATCGAGCAACACATACATGCCGGGATGGAAGATGCCGCCATCCGCCACGGTGACCGACGACGATCCCTGCGCGCCGTCGGCGCTCAGCAATTGCATGTACTGCGGCTGATACGCGGTGAGGCCGCTGCATCGCGCGTCGCCGTCTGGATTGACCCAGATACCGGGTCCGAGGATGACGATCGGCCAGGGGTCGTTGTTGTTCTGCTGGGTGAGCGTCGCCTGGTAGTTGCGCGGGTTGTCCAGCGTCGTCAATTGCGCGCCGGTCACCGGGTCGACCCCCGCGCCGCGCAGCACCACGCCTTTGTTGACCAGCACGAACTGGTTGACGCCCATCTCGAACTTGCCCGGGCCGAGTTGCACGACCGTCCCGGCGGCGCAGGCCGCGATCATCGCGTTGATCTCTGCGGTGTCCCCGCCGGGAGAGCCAGTGGGCAGCAACGGCGTGGCATTGCAGACCGGCCAATTCGCCGATGGCACACCCCCGATGGTCGCCAGGCCCGCGTCCGCCCAATCGCTGACCCGATCCACCGGCAGCTGGTAGTCACCGGCCGCGACAACCACCAGCGGGACGGTCACCGCCGCACCGGCCAGCAATGCGCCAGCCACCGCGATCCCCAAGCCGCGAACCGCGCGGCGATGACGCCAGTGGAACAACGTTGTTCGCACGTTCGCCCCTAACTGAATGGCCCATTTCACCTCAGGCCGCCGCAATATCGAGAATACCGTTCGGGATGGCGGGCAGCGGAGTTTCCGGTGGTCGCGGCGTCCTGCGGAAGGCCGGTCTTGGCGGCACACCGCGGCCAGCGGGACGACCGCCCGCGATCAATCCCGAGGCCGCTACCGCTCGACCGTCTCGCCGGCCGCGTCGCGCCAAGCGCGGCGTAACCGCCGGGTGGCCTCGGCCGGGTCTGGTTGGCCGCAGATGGCCGAGATGACCGCCATGCCCACGCCGCCGGCGGCCCGCACCTGGCCGGCGTCGGCCGCGGTGACCCGGCCGATCGCGACGCAGGGGATCGACGTGGCGGCGCAGATGCGGGCGAACCCATCCCAGCCCGTGGCCGGGGCGGCGTCCGGTTTGGAGGCGGTGGCGCGGATCGGGCCGACGCCGAGCAGATTCACCGTGCCTGGTGGCAGCCGCCCGGCGGCCCGCGCCTGGTCCACCGTCTCGACGGACAGCCCGAGGTGCCGATCCGGCCCCAGCAGCCGCCGGGCGTCCACCGGGTCCAGGTCGCGCTGTCCGACGTGCGCGCCGTCCGCGCCGATCGCCAACGCCACATCCACCCGGTCGTTGACGATGAGCGGAATGCCGGCGCCGGACAGCGCGGCCAGCAATGCGCGACCCAGCGCCGCCAACTCGCGGGTGTTCGCGTCCGGGTCGCGCAGCTGCACCGCGCCGACCCCGGCCGAACGCGCGGCGACGACGGTGCGCGCGACCGCCTGCGGCCCGCCGCACTGGGCGGTGTCAGTGACCAGATAGACGCCCCAATCGGGCGCCGCGCCGATCATTGCCCGCAGGTGACGGTCAGCCCGATGCCGGCGGCGACCGCGCGCGGGTCCAGGGTGGACAGCGCGTCCAGCAGGCCCACCGCGAAGCTGCCCAATCCGCCGGCGCGCGACGCGGTGTCTCCGGCCACGCAGATCAGCGCCGTCGCGGCGGTCGCGGCCAGCAGCGGATCCCCGGTAACCGCCGCGCAGGCGGCCATCAACGCGCCGAGCGAGCAGCCGACGCCGGTGACCTTGGTCAGCGCGGCGTTGCCGGCGCTGACGCGCACCGTTCGGACGCCGTCGGTGATCAGGTCGCGGGCACCGCTCACCGCGGCCACCGTGCCAAACTCGATCGCGACGTCATGCGCCTGCGGCGCGATATCGTCCGGGCCGGCGGTGGCGTCGACCCCGCGCCCGCCAGCGCCGCCGGTGAGCGCCGCGATCTCCGAAGCGTTGCCCCGGATGATCGCTGGCCGCCGCGTCGCGAGCTCGGCGGCCAGCGCGGTGCGCAGCGGCAGCGCGCCGATCGCCACCGGGTCCAGCACCCACGGGGTGCCGGCCGCTGTGGTCGCGTCCACCGCGACCGTCATGCCGTCCCGCTGCGCCGCGGTGAGCGTGCCCAA
>WQZC01000277.1 GCA_009780925.1 Actinomycetes bacterium
CCCGAACCAGCGCGCCAACGCCGGCCCTAGATCAGAAACTGTCACCTACAAGATCTTCCTCGGGAAGGCACGCCCGCCAACGCCACCAACCCGAGAACCATCCACAGGTTCTGATCATTGCTCCCACCGGCGTCGGCCCCGGCCACCGCGCCCGTCGCGTCAAACGCCGCGCCGGCCGCGTCAGACACCGCTGCCAGCTCGCAGTCGGCCGCTGACCTGGTGCCGGCGGCCATCAAGGCCAAGGGCACGCTGATCGTCGGCACCGACGCCACCTACCCGCCGGGCGAGATGTTCGACACCGACGGCAAGACCATCATCGGCCTGGACGCCGACTTGGCCGTCGCGCTGGGCCAACAGCTCGGGGTGCAGCTGAAGATGCAGCAGGCCACCTTCGCCAACATCATTCCCGGGCTGCAGTCCGGCAAGTACGACATCGGGTTGTCGTCGTTCACCATCACCGCCGAGCGCACGAAGGTGGTTGACTTCGTCACCTACTTCCAGGCGGGCGAGGGCTTCTACGTCAAGGCCGGCAGCGGCAAGACCTACAGCGGGTTGGACGCGCTGTGCGGGCTGAAGGTGGCGGTCGAGACCGGCACCGTGGAGGAGACCGACGCGCAGGACCAGGCCGACAAGTGCAAGGCCGCGGGCAACCCGGCCCCCACCGTGATGTCGTTCGCCGACCAGGACCAGGCCAACCTCGCCGTTTCCAGCGGGCGCGCCGACCTCGGCTTCGCCGACTCGCAGGTGGCCGAGTACATCGTCAAGGTGTCCAACGGGCAGTTCGAGATGAGCGGCGAGCCGTTCGGGGTGGCGCCGTACGGCATCGCGCTGCCGAAGGGCAATGGCATGGCGGAGGCGATGCGGGCCGCGATGCAGCAGCTGATCTCCGACGGCACCTACCTGAACATCCTCAAGCAGTGGGGCGTCGAGGACGGCGCGGTCACCGACCCGGTGATCAACCAAGCCAGTAGCTGAACGACACTCAGATGGAACCGTCGGCGCCTGGGATAGGGGTGGAGGAGGCGATCGGGTCGGCGCGGCCACCGGACATCAAGGCCTTGCCGACCCGGCATCCGGGTCGTTGGGTCGCGTCGCTGGTCGTGCTGGTGCTGATCGCCATGCTGATCCACACCATGGTTTTCTCCAAGCTCCAGCGCGGCAACAGCCTCGAGAGCCGATTCGGCTGGCATGTCATCGGTCAGTATTTCGGCTCGCGCCAGGTGCTCGACGGGCTGGTGATGACGTTGGAGCTGACCGTCATCGCCATGGTTGTGGGCATTTTCGGCGGCGTGCTGCTGGCGGTGATGAGGCTGTCGGCGAACCCGCTGCTGTCCAACGCGTCCTGGCTGTTCATCTGGTTCTTCCGCGGCACCCCGGTGCTGGTCCAGCTGTTCATCTGGTACCAGATCGCCTGGCTGTACCCCACCATCAGCCTGGGCATCCCGTTCGGTCCGGCGTTCGCGCACCTGGACGCGAACAGGGTGGTGACGGCGTTCGTCGCGGCCAGTGTCGGGCTGGGCCTGAACGAGGCCGCGTACATGTCCGAGATCGTCCGCGCGGGGATCCTGTCGGTGGACGAGGGGCAGGCCGAGGCCGCGCAGTCGCTGGGCATGCGCCGGGGGCGGACCATGCGGCGCATCGTGCTGCCGCAGGCGATGCGTGTGATCATCCCGCCGACCGGCAACGAGACCATTTCGATGCTGAAGACCTCATCCCTGGCCAGCACCATCGCCGTCATTGAGCTGACCGAGGCGACCGCGCGGATCTACGCGCGCACCTACCAGATCGTGCCGATGCTGGAGGTCGCCTGCATCTGGTACCTCATCGTCACCTCGGTGCTGATGATCGGGCAGTACTACCTGGAGCGCTACTTCGCGCGCGGGGCGTCGCGGGCGCTGCCGCCGACCCCGTTGCAGCGGATCCGGCGGATGCTGCTCATCCGACACGTCGAGCCCCCCGCGCACATCGCGCCGCTGGCCAGTCTCGGGGAAGCCGGAGGAGTGCGATGAGCGCGCCGGCGACCCCCTGGTCGAACCCGCCCGAAGCCTCGCCCGCGGTGGTCGCGGCGGCCCCGCCCATGGTGCTCGCGGAAAACGTGCACAAGCGGTTCGGCGCGCTGGAGGTGCTGCGCGGCATCGACCTGTCGGTGGCGGCGGGCGAGGTGATGGTGATCCTCGGCCCGTCGGGCTCGGGCAAGTCGACCTTCCTGCGCTGCATCAATCACCTGGAGAAGATCGACGCGGGCCGGCTGTCGGTGGACGGCGAACTGGTCGGCTACCGGGAGCGCAACGGCAAGCTGTACGAGTTGAAGGACGCCGAAGTCTGCCGCAAACGCGCCGAGATCGGCATGGTGTTCCAACGGTTCAACCTCTTCCCGCACATGACCGCGCTGGAGAACGTGATCGAGGCTCCGGTCGGGGTCAAGAAGGGGAGCAAGGCCGTCGTGGTCGAGCGCGCCCGCGCGCTGCTCGACCGGGTCGGGCTCGCCGATCGGTGCGAGTCGTACCCGAGCCAGCTGTCCGGCGGGCAGCAGCAGCGGGTGGCCATCGCCCGGGCGCTGGCCATGGAGCCCAAGCTGATGCTCTTCGACGAGCCCACCTCGGCGCTGGACCCCGAGCTGGTCGGCGATGTGCTCGACGTGATGCGCGACCTGGCGGTGTCCGGGATGACGATGATCGTGGTGACCCACGAGATCGGCTTCGCCCGCGAGGTCGGGGACTCGCTGGTTTTCATGGACGAAGGGGTTGTGGTCGAGGCCGGCCATCCGCGCGATGTCATCGCCAATCCCCGGCACGAGCGGACCAAGGCGTTCCTGTCCAAGGTGCTGTAGCGCCCGGGCGCGATAGCGGCGGCGCGGCTGGGAGGATGAACCGGTGAGCACCTCGCCGGCGCCGGTCAGCGCAGCGGAGCTGACGGCGGCGATGCGGCGCGCCGGGGTCCGCGGCGTGGACACCAGCGTGCGCCGCCGGGCTGAGTACTCCTCGGACGCCTCCAACTACCGCGTGCCCCCGATCGGCGTGGTCTTCCCGCGCGACGCCGATGAGGTGATCGCTGCGTTGGCGGTGTGCCGCGAGCTGGGGGTCCCGCTCACCGCGCGCGGCGCCGGCACCTCGATCGCCGGCAACGCCATCGGCCCCGGGGTGGTGCTCGACTTCTCCCGCCACCTCAACCGGGTGCTCGAGGTTGACCCGTC
>WQZC01000278.1 GCA_009780925.1 Actinomycetes bacterium
GGCTGCCCACAACATCACCGGGCGCCCACGGCGCACGCTGACTATTGGTCGCAGAAAATTGCTGGAAACATCAAACGCGACCAGCAAACCACCGAAATACTGGAAAACGCGGGATGGCGGGTGATGCGGTTTTGGGAGCACGAGGATCTCGGTGCGGTGGCTGATGCCATCGAGCGAATGGCCCGTCCGTCCGGTGCCGCCCGGCCCGTGGCTGAATCAGCCGAATCAGCCGCCTCGCCGTAGCGGTGGGTCAGTCGCGCAGCACCCGCAGCAGCAGCGCGGAGCGGGACACGAGGACGCGCGCCGCGCCGGCTTCGATCGTCGGCTCGTCGGCGGGGGGTAGGCCAGACGGGCAAGCGGTGTCGATCACCACTTGGTAGCGTGCCGCCCAGGGCTGGCCCGGGACGGTGAAATCCACCGGGTCGTCGCCGGCGTGCAGCACCAGCAGGTAGGAATCGTCGATGATCAGCTCGCCGCGCCGGTCGCGGTGGCGCAACCCCCGGCCGTCCAGGTACATGCCCAGGGTGCGCAGCGAGCCGTCGAACCAGTCGCCGTCGTGCAGCTCGCGCCCGTCCGGGTGGAACCAGGCCAGGTCCTTGCAGCCGTCGCCGCCGGGGGTGGCCCGCCCCACGAAGAAAGCGCGTTGGCGCAGCACCGGGGACCGGCGGCGCAGCTCGATCAGCCGCCGGGTCAACGCGAGTAGATCCTCGGCGGCGGCGGCACCAGCGGCGGACGCATCGGCGTCGTCGGCGGGAGCCTCCCACGCCATCCACGAGGTCTCGTTGTCCTGCACGTAGGCGTTGTTGTTGCCGCGCTGGGTGCGCCACCGCTCGTCGCCGGCGAGCAGCATCGGCACCCCGGTGGACAGCAGCAGCGTGGTGAGCAGGCCCCGCGCCTGGCGCAGCCGCAGCGCCCGCGCCGCCGCCGGCGCCGGGTCGCCCTCCGTCCCGAAGTTGACCGACCGGTTGTCATTGGTGCCGTCGGTGTTGCCGTGCCCGTTGGCGTCGTTGTGCTTGTTCTCGTAGGAGACCAGGTCGCGCAGGGTGAACCCGTCGTGCGCGGTGATGAAGTTGATCGACGCGTACGGCGCGCGCCCGTCGTCGGCGTACAAATCCGATGAGCCGGACAGCCGGTAGGCCAGGTCGCGCACCCCCCCGTCCCCGTGCGCCCAGAACTGGCGCACGGTGTCGCGGTAGCGGCCGTTCCACTCGGTCCACAGCGGCGGGAACTCACCGAGCTGATACCCGCCGGCGCCGACGTCCCACGGCTCGGCGATGAGCTTGGCCTGCGAGATCACCGGGTCTTGATGGATGGTGTCGAAGAACGCGGAGAGCTTGTCCACATCGTGCAGCGAGCGCGCCAGCGACGCGGCCAGGTCGAACCGGAACCCGTCCACGTGCATCTCGGTGATCCAGTACCGCAGCGAATCGGTGATCAGCTGCAGCGGGAACGGCAGGCGTGGGTCGAAGGTGTTGCCGCAGCCGGTGTAGTCCAGGTAGCGGGACAGGTCGTTGTCGTCCAGGCGGTAGTAGGCGGCGTTGTCGATGCCGCGGAAGGAGAGCCACGGCCCGCCCGGTCCGCCCTCGGCGGTGTGGTTGTAGACGACGTCGAGGATCACCTCGATGCCCGCCGCGTGCAGCGCGCGCACCATCGCCTTGAACTCGCGCACCTGGTTGCCGCGCGCCGACGCGTACGCCTCATGCGGGGCGAAGAAACCCAGCGTGTTGTAGCCCCAGTAGTTGGTCATGCCGCGCTGTTGCAGGTCCGGCTCGGCGACGAAGTGATGGATCGGCATCAGTTCGACGGCGGTGGCCCCCAACGAGCGCAGGTAGTCCAGCGCGGCCGGGTGGGCCAGTCCGGCGTAGCTGCCGCGCAGCTCCGGCGGGATGCGCGGATGGGCGCGGGTGAAGCCGCGCACGTGCAACTCGTAGATCACCGTGTCGTCCCACGGGATTTTCGGATGATGGTCGTCGCCCCAGGGGAACGCGTCATGGGTGACCACCGAGCGCGGCACGAACGGGGCGGAATCCTCGTCGTTGTCGCCGTAGACGGCGCGGTGGTCGCGGAACTCGCCCATCAGCGCGCGGGCGTACGGGTCCGCCAGCAGCTTGGCCGGGTTGTGCAGCAGGCCGCGGGCCGGGTCGCGCGGGCCGTCGACGCGGAATCCGTAGCGCTGGCCAGGCCCGACGCTGGGCAGGTAGCCGTGCCAGACCCGGTAGGTCACATCATCCAGGGGGAAGCGGGTCTCGCGGCCCGCGTCGTCGAACAGGCACACCGTCACCGCGCTGGCGGTCGATGACCACAGCGCGAAGTTGGTGCCCTCGCCGTCCCAAGTGGCGCCCAGCGGGAACGGCTCGCCCGGCCAGGCGCGGTCCAAGCAGGCGGCGGGGGCGGCCCGGCCGGCGACTGGGCCAGCGGCGGGCGCGGTGGCGGGGGAAGCAGCGGCGTCGGTGTGTTCCATCGCTTCGGCAATCTAGCTGGTCGGTGTTGTTGGATGGTCTGGTGGTCGAGTTGTTCGATGGTCCGGCGGTCGAGGTCAACCCAGACGCCGCGCTGCAGTTCACCGAGGTGAGCGTGCGGCGCGGCGACAAACAGTTGCTTGATCGGGTCAGTTGGATGGTCGAGTCCGACGAGCGGTGGGTGATCCTCGGCCCCAACGGTGCCGGCAAGACCACGCTCGCGCAGATCGCGGCGGCCTCACTGCATCCGACCGGCGGGGTCGCGCGCGTGCTCGGCGAGCGGCTGGGCGCGACCGACGTGTTCGAGTTGCGGCCGCGGATCGGCTTCTCGTCCTCCGCGCTGTCCGCGCGGGTGCCGTCCGGCGAGCGGGTGCTCGACGTCGTGGTCAGCGCCGGCTACTCGGTGCTCGGCCGCTGGCGCGAGGCGTACGGGCGTATCGATGTGCGCCGGGCGTCGCAGCTGCTGGCCCAGTGGGGGGTTGGCGAGTTCGGGGAGCGGCGCTTCGGCACGCTGTCCGAGGGCGAGCGCAAGCGGGTGCTGATCGCCCGCGCCATGATGACCGACCCGGAGCTGCTGCTGCTCGACGAGCCGACCGCCGGCATGGATTTGGGCGGACGGGAGGACCTGCTGCGCCGGCTGACCCTGCTGTGCGCCGACCCCGACGCCCCCACGGTGGTGTTGATCACCCACCATGTCGAGGAGATCCCGCCCGGCGCCAC
>WQZC01000279.1 GCA_009780925.1 Actinomycetes bacterium
ACGCGCCGTGGGCGCTGGCGATCGCGGCCCGGCTGCGCGCCCGGCACGGCCTGGAGGCGCAGCCGATGCACTCCGACGACGGGATCGTGCTGCGCCTGCCGGACACCGGCGCCGAGCCCCCGGGCGCGGAGCTGGTCGTCTTCGACCCCGATGAGATCGAGGCGTTGGTGACCGCCGAGGTGGGCGGATCGGCGCTGTTCGCGGCCCGCTTCCGCGAGTGCGCGGCCCGCTCGCTGCTGCTGCCGCGCCGCGACCCGAGTCGGCGGCGCGCGCTGTGGCAGCAGCGCCAACGGGCCAGCCAGCTGCTGCAGGTAGCGCGCGGTTACGCGGAGTTCCCGGTGGTGCTGGAGGCGATGCGCGAGTGCTTGCAGGACGTGTTCGACCTGGCCGGCTTGGCTTCGTTGATGTCCGACCTGGCCGCCCGGAGGGTGCGGCTGGTGACAGTGCAGACGCCCGCCGCCTCACCGTTCGCCCGGTCGCTGCTATTCGGATACGTCGGCGCGTTCTTGTACGAGGGCGATGCGCCGTTGGCCGAGCGGCGGGCGCAGGCGTTGGCGCTCAACCCGACGCTGCTGGCCGACCTGCTCGGCTCCGCCGACCTGCGCGAGCTGCTGGACGCCTCGGTCGTCGCGGCGGTGGTGGACGAGGCGCAACGGCTGGTGGCGTCGCGGCACGCGCGCGGCGTCGACGCGGCGCACGACCTGCTGCGCGGGCTGGGCGACCTGAGCACCGACGAGGCGCTCGCCCGGGGCGCCACCGCCGCCGAGCTGGCCGAGTTGCAAGCGCAGCGGCGGGCGATTCGGGTGCGGATCGGCGGAGAGCAGCGGTGGCTCGCGGTCGAGGACGCGAGCCGGGTCCGGGACGCGCTCGGCGTGGCGCTGCCCGCCGAGGTGCCGGCGGCGTTCGCCGAGCCGGTGCGCGACCCGCTCGGCGATCTGATCGGCCGGTACGCGCGCACCCACGGCCCGTTCGTGGCCAGTGACGTCGCCACCCGGCTCGGGCTGGGCCGGGCGGTCGTCGACGACGCGCTGCTTCGGCTGCGCGCCGATGGGCAGCTGATCGCCGGGCGGTTCCCGCGGGGCCATGCGGGGATCAGCGCCGGGAACGGCGGCGGGGGCCGTGCCGAGTCCACTGCGGGCGTAAGCGCAGAAGCCGAGTGGTGCGACGCCGAGGTGCTGCGGACGATCCGGCGCCGCTCGCTGGCCGCGCTGCGGCGCGAGGTGGAGCCAGCTCCGCCGATCGCGCTGGCCCGGTTCCTGCCGGCGTGGCAGGGCGTCGGCGAGGTAGGCGGCGCCGGTCGGCGGGAGCGCGGCGTCGGCGGGGTGGCACGAGTGATCGAGCAGCTGGCCGGCGCGCCGCTGGTGGCCAGCGCGCTGGAATCGCTGGTGCTGCCGAGCCGGGTGGCCGACTACTCCCCCGCGCTGCTCGATGAGCTGACCGCGGCCGGCGAGGTGCTGTGGGCCGGCGCCGGCTCGCTCTCCCGCGGCGACGGCTGGATCGTGCTCGCCCCGACCGAGCAGGCTCCGCTGCTCCTGCCCGAGCCATCCGCCGACGGGCTGGGTGAGCCGCACCGCGCGCTGCTGAGCGCGCTCGGCGCGGACGCCGCGCTGTTCTTCCGCGCCCTGGCCGATCGGGTGCACGCCGCGCGCGCCACCGCTGCCGGCCGGACCGCTGCCGACCCAGCGGACGCCGACCCGCCCGGTGCTGAGCTGAGCGATCCCGTGACCACCCGGTTCAGCGACGACGCGCTGGCGGCGGCGATCTGGGATCTGGTGTGGGCGGGCTGGGTCACCAACGACACGCTCGCCCCGCTCCGCAGCTTGATGCATACCGGGTATGGCCGATCCTCTCCCCGGTCCCAGGCACCGCGCGCCAGGTACGGCCGGCGTTCCGGGTACGCGCGCTACCCAGGGCTGGCCGCGCCGCGCGGCGCGGCCAGCACCGCGCTCAACCTGGGCGGCTCGCCCGGAACGAAGACCCGCCTGGGACCCGCCGGCGCATCCGCATTGGTCGGCCGCTGGTCCCAGTTGCCGCCTCGCGAGGCCGATGCCACCCGCCGCGCGGTGGCCGCCGCCGAGGCGATGGTCGAGCGGCACGGCGTGCTCACCCGGGGCGCGGTCGTCGCCGAACGCTGGCCGGGCGGGTTCGCCGCCGTGTACCCGGTGCTCAAGGCCGCCGAGGAATCCGGCCGGCTGCGCCGCGGCTACTTCGTCGAGGAGCTCGGCGGCGCGCAGTTCGCCCAGCCCGGGGCGGTCGACCGGCTGCGCGAGCGCGCCACTCCCGACGACGCTCCCGCCGACGCGGCCCCCGATGCGCTCGTGCTAGCCGCGACCGACCCAGCAAATCCGTACGGCGCAGCGCTCGCCTGGCCCAGCCCCGCCCCCCCGCTCGAGCTGGGCGACCCTACCAACCCGGGCCGCCGCCACCAGCCGGGCCGTGACCCCGACTCGGATCGCAGTGATCCGGTGAGCCGTGGCCACCAACCGGCGCGCAAGGGCGGCGCGCTGGTCGTGCTGGTCGGCGGGGCGTGCGTTCTCTACGTCGAGCGCGGCGGACGCGCCTTCCTCTCCTTCACCGACGATCCAGATCTGCTCCGCACGGCCGCCGAGGCGCTCGTCGCCGCCGCGCGCGCCCGCGCGTTCACCCGCCTGGTGGTGGAACGCGCCGACGGCGTGCGGGTCGTCGGCACCGCGCTAGGCGAGGCGCTGACGGCGGCGGGCTTTTCCCCCACCCCGAGAGGCCTCCGCCTGCGCCTCCAGTGAGGTCCGGCCGTTCCGGAGAAACTGGTTCACGTCAGCTCGGCTTTGGGCACGGACCACATGGGATCAGCGCCTCCTGGTCAAGAGATTCGAGGGCCAGCCGCCATGTGTAAAGCGGATGAAGTTTCCCTAAACGCGATGAGGAATTGCCTCACAACTGCGAACGCTTCCTGCCGGAAGCGGGCCCGTTCTTCAGCATCGTCAGTTGTCGCGAGAAAGTTGGCGTATGCCACCGGGCCGTCGTGGGCTGCTGAGGCGAACCGTTCGGCCAGCAGCGTCACCGCCTCGTGGACCTGGTCGACCTGTGCGATCGGACTCGCTGCCGCAGCTTTGCCAGCATCGCCGGGACGATCACCGTAGTACAGGAGGGTGAAGACGAGATCGTAGGCATCCTTGTTCTCG
>WQZC01000280.1 GCA_009780925.1 Actinomycetes bacterium
GCGCCCAGGCGGCGCAGGTGATCGACGCGGCCTTCGCCCAAGTGTTGACGCTGCCCCCCGCGTTGGCGGGCGCCATCCACCGCGAGCTGGCTGAATGCGGCATCAGCGGCGGCGCGGTCTATGACGCGCTGGTCGGGTTGGCCGCGCGCGAGCACCGCATCCCCTTGGCGACCCGCGACGCGCGAGCGCGCGGCACCTACGGCCTGCTAGGCGTGCCGGTCCTGGTGGTGGCTGACTCGGCCGAGACCGGCCGTGGCTGATATCGCCGGTCAGGCTCGGACGAGCTGGTGGGCGCGCTGATGCGAAACACCGAGCGCGCGCCCGATTTCCCGTTCGGTGAGCCCGGCGTCTTGGAGCGCCCGCGCGGCGGCGCGTGATTCGGCGACGGCCCGCGCTCGCGCGGCGGCTTCGGCGTCCCGGGCCGCTCGCGCCGCTTGTAGATGATCATTCACGGCGGCGGGCAGTTCGATCCTCACCCTGAGTTCCACGGTGTCCGGTTCGATTTCAAGCATGCCCGCGATGTAGTCCCGGGCCATCAGATCCACCTCGGTGAGCGTGCGCGCCTGAGTCGCGCCCCCGGTCGCCGGAATGTCGAGATACCAGAAGCGGCCGTCGCGGCGCACGGTCACCTCGTAGATTGTCGTGGCGGCCCGGGTCACTTTCCCTCCTGTTGCTGCTCGAGCGCCCGCTGGATCTGCCTGAGGATCGCGCGGGCGAGGCCCTCGCCGATCTCGCGGTGGCGCGGAATCATGATGCTTCGGCCGTTGAGCCGGAACTTGTCGTGTGGGCCGTGGCTACCGACCGGTTCCCAGGTGGCACCAGTTGCCTTGACTAGCGCGGCGATCTGCCTTTCAAGCTCCCCCCGGCTCACGTTGTTCAGGCTATACCGCACTAGGCATGTTTGGCAAGTGTGATATAGGCGGTCACTTCGCGGCACCTTCTCCGCTGGCTGCCCAGCCGGTCGCGCGCGACAAGGGCGTCCCGTCAGTTGGAGCACGCGTGCTCATCGCACCGGGCTGCGGGACCGGCTGCTCCGCCTCACCCAGATGCGGGCGCGAGCCGAATCGACCGCGCCGCAGCGATGGCGCGGGCGGCACCGCGACGGCGATCGGGCACACTGGGCGAATGGGCGTTGATCGACAGGCCGGGCGACGGCGGCGAACCGCGGCGCGCTCCGCCAACTGGGAACGGGGCGGCCGGACCGACGCTCCAGCGTTGTTCGCGGTGCCAGACGCGGATCCGGACGAGCGCGGCGTCGGGCTCGACGCGCGCGACGGTGCGGCCAATGGGGACGCGGCGGAGCAAGTGGCCGCTGGGATCGCCGCCGCGACCGCGGACCTGGCGCAGCTGGATGATCCGCTGGACGCCGAGATCGCCGGGGCGCTCGTGCTCGCCGCGGCCCCGCCCGATCCCGACTTCGTCGAGCAGGCGATGGTCCAAGGCGTGATCCCAGCGCTTGCCGAGCAAGACGCCATGGAAGTGCTGCTGGCCCTGGCTGCGGTGGCGCCGCCGCGCGTGGCCGCGGCCGCGTCATCGGCGGCGCGGCGGCTGGTGGGCGGCAAGCGGCGGGAGCCGGCCTGGGCAGCTGAGCTGCGCCAACCAGTCACCGTCTCGGACTGCCAACAGCTGCGCGACGACCAAGGCGCCGCGTCGATCTTGGCCGCGACGTTCCATCGCGCGGGACGCTCGCACGGGGCCGTGATTTGGGTCGACGAGACCCATTGCGGACAAGCGGACCACATCCTGCTGACCGGCGGCGAATCCGTGCCCGCGATAATCGCGGACCTGAAAGCGCAAGCCCGGACCGACCGGTTCGGGTTCCAGCACAACCAGTTGGACCCGGCCGAGTTCCGCTGGCAGGTGGAACGAGTGCTCGACGCCCGCGCGCTGCACGACCAGCAGGACGCTGCAGACGGATTCGAGCTCGACGGCATCGGCGACGTCGACGACCTGCTGGACGACGATGAAACTGACGGCGAAGACGACGGCGGCCCCGGCTACCAGGCGCTGGCGGTGCTGCTGCGCGCCCGCATGGCCGCGCTGCCCAAGCCGGCCAGACCACCGGCCAAGCACCCCAAGAGCAAGCCGGCGGACATTGACGGGTTGCAAGCGCTGCTGGCCCAGCTCGGCGGTCGCAACCCGGCGGAGCTGTTCGGCCACGCCTTGCGCGGCGAGCGCGACGCCCTCGACCGGAAGCTGCCCCCGAGGCGCAAGAAGTCGGACGGTCCCGCCCCGTTGCTACAGATAAAGATCAATCTGGTCGGGGCCAAACCGCCGATCTGGCGCCGCCTGGAGGTGCCGGCCAACATCACCCTGGCCCGGCTGCACCTGGTGATCCAGGCCGCGTTCGACTGGACCGACAGCCACATGCACAGCTTCGACACCCCGTACGGCCAGTTCGGAGAGCCGGACCCGGAACTTGAGATGCGCTCCGACCGGGGGACCACCCTGGAGCAGGTCGCGCCGCATCCGAAAGACAAAATCAGCTACACCTACGATTTCGGGGACGACTGGCGGCACACCATCCTGGTGGAGAAAGTGCTCGACCAACCCGTGACGCGCCGAAAGGTGCGTTGCACCGGCGGCCGGCGCGCCGGCCCTCCGGAGGATTGCGGCGGCATCTGGGGCTACCAAGACATCATCGAAATCGTCGCCGATCCGACTCATCCCGAACATGGCGACTGGCTCGATTGGCTCGGGTTGGAGGACGCCGATGAGTTCGACCCGGCCTATTTCGACCTCGCCGAGACCAACGAGGCCTTGGAACGAAACCTGCGCTGAGCGGGATACCCGTCCCAGCGCCACACAACTTGACGGGCGCCGAGGCGGCTCCGGCCGCCGGGACGGCGTGGGCCATCAGCCACCCCGTCGCGGGAGATCCGAGGGGCGGTGGCCATCGCGCTGACGGCTGGTCCGATACTGGCCACTACACATCCCGCGCTAAGGAACTTCATCTGGGAGGTTCGATGGGAACGCCTCACGCCACATCACGATTGCTGCGCTTGGTGCCACGATGAGCGATCCGAGACAACAATGGGGACCGGGCTGGGGACAAGATCCTCGGTCACCGCAGGCTGGCGGCCCTCCCCCCGGATACCCTCCGGCGTACCAACAGCCCCAATACCAGCAGCCCC
>WQZC01000281.1 GCA_009780925.1 Actinomycetes bacterium
CGACGGCCGCCCCGTGCTGGCCTCCGGCGGGGACGACGGGACGGTGCGGCTGTGGGACCCCGCCACCCGCGAGCCGGTCGGCGAGCCCCTGACCGGCCACAACGGCTGGGTGTGGTCGGTGGCGTTCGGGACCGTCGACGGCCGCCCCGTGCTGGCCTCCGGCGGGCGGGACGGGACGGTGCGGCTGTGGGACCCCGCCACCCGCGAGCCGGTCGGCGAGCCGCTGACCGGCCACAACGGCGGGGTGTGGTCGGTGGCGTTCGGGACCGCCGGCGGCCGCCCCGTGCTGGCCTCCGGCGGCATCGACGGGACGGTGCGGCTGTGGGACCCCACCACCGGCCACCCGGCCGGCCAGCCCCTCACCGGCCACAACCGCGCGGTGTGGTCGGTGGCGTTCGGGACCGTCGACGGCCACCCCGTGCTGGCCTCCGGCGGGTCCGACGGGACGGTGCGGCTGTGGGACCCCGCCACCCGCGAGCCGGCCGGCGAGCCCCTCACCGGCCACAACCGCGCGGTGTTGTCGGTGGCGTTCGGGACCGCCGGCGGCCACCCCGTGCTGGCCTCCGGCGGGCGGGACGGGACGGTGCGGCTGTGGGACCCCGCTGACCCGAGGCGTCCTCGGCGCATGACCCACTGGGACCTCTCGCCCTCGACCCCGCAATCCGTCTGCATCGGCGAGGGCCTCGTCTTCATCGCCTGCCCGGACGGCGTCATCGCGCTTCGTCCGGCCGCCGACCCATCCAGCACCGAACGGAGGCCGGCATGAGCGTCGCGAAACCGACCAAACCCACAACCCTGAACGCGGTGATCGTGCTGCCCGGAATCATGGGCAGCGAGCTCGAGGACGAGACCGGGACCCTCGTCTGGGGTCTCAACCCAAGGCTGTGGGCCAGAGACTGGCTGACCGACGCGCTGCCGAAGCTGCGTCCGACCGAGGAGGAACTCGCCGGCAAACCACGGCTGCGGCCGACCCGGTTGTTGCGCGCGCCGGCCTGGCTGCCAGTCCTGCGCGGCCTGGAGCCGTACACCGAGATGCTGCGCCGCGCCCAGGCCGCCGCCCATCCTGACCACCCGGGCGCGGTGGCCGAATTCCCCTACGACTGGCGGATGCCCATCAACCACAACGCGAAGCTGCTGGTGAGGTTCGCCACGCGCCACCTGGAAAACTGGCGTGCCGTCGTGAAACGCGAGAACCTAGGCGACAAGACCGAGTCACGATTAGTGATCATCGCCCATTCGATGGGCGGCTTGATCGCCAGATACGCGTGCCGAGTGCTCGAATTGGATGCCGAGTTGGCCGATGTGATCACGTTGGGGACGCCGTTCTTCGGCTCCCTCAACGCGCTGGAGACAATGGCTTCGGGAACGGCGCGGGTCCTGCTGCCCCGAGATCCGGTCCGCGAACTGGTGCTCGGCTGCCCCGGGGTGTACGACCTGCTGCCCCGATATCGCTGCGTGGCCGACGGCGCCGGCATTCGCTCGCTCACCGTCGACGACGTCACCGCCATCGGCGGCTGCCGCAAGTTCGCCGTGGACGCCGCCGCCCGGTGGGAAGAGCTCGAGCTTACGCACCCCGACCCCAAGGGATCGGTGTGGCGAAATATGTGCGCGATCCTCGGATGGAGACAGCCAACTTGGCAGAGCGTGGTGATCGACGCAGGAAGCTGCCAGTTCCTCGCCTCGTTGGACGGGAAGGACGAATCTGGCGATTCCACCGTCTACGAGGGAGCGGCCTCTCCAATGCCGGCCTCTCCACGGGAAATCAACACGGTGGCCGTGGCACAGAAGCATGGCGCGCTAATGCGGGACGAAGCGGCGTTGACCCAGGTCGAGCACCGGCTCGTCGGAACCATAACCGGACCGCCGATGGGCGCCGGCGAAATCGGCGCGGACATCCCCGATCTCATCCCGGCTGGCACCCCACCGGTGATCGCCGTCACCGCGACCGATGGCGAGCCGGGCCACGCGCACGTCTCCAGCACCGAACTGAGCACGGGTCAATTCACGCGTTGGCACTTCTTGCGGCGCGAAGGTGACCGGGCGCTGTTCATTGGGCGGGTGCTGCCAGCAGGCCTGCACCGCGTGGAAGCACACGGCGGCACCGCGTCCCCGGTCAGCGACCTCATGATGGTCAGCGAGGACAAGCCGTGACCCAGGTTCGCGTGATCGCCGTGGGTGTCGACGAGCACCCCACCGATCCAGCGCAGAACATCGACGCGCAGGGCTCGGTCGCCGAAGTGCTGCGGGCGCTGCCGGAGATGGACGAGCTGGACGCGGCGAGCGGCGAGCGGCGCCGACTCACGCACGAGCTGATGTCGGACTTCGCCGTATGGCTCCCCGGCCGAGACGGCAAGTCGATCAGTGCCGTCATGGAGCGGATCCGCGAGAGCGCTGGGGGCCCGTGCCTGGTGTACTGGGTCGGGCACGGGGAATTTCCAAGCTTCAGCTACCAAGCGGCACTCGCCGACAGCTGCGGTCCGCTGAACAGCCTCAACGCCTTGACGGAGGCTATGCTCACCGAGGCCGTGGGTGAACGTGCACTTAGATGGGGCGGCAAAAAGAACCCGGACGACTGGCTGGTGCTGGTGCTGGACACCTGCGCGTCCTGCGCGGGCGCCAAACGTATCTACGACGCAGTCACTGTCGGCCTCGGCGGGGAGCCACGCAACACCGCGATCATCGGCACATCCGCCAGCACCGGCACCGCGAATCTGGGCGAGTTCCCCAAGCTGCTGCGCCAAGAACTCGAGAAGGGCTTCCCGGCCGAACGGCAAATCAGCGTCCGGGAACTGGTGCACCGCCTCGGCGACCGGTTGAATGACGACGACCACACCGCTCGTGAAGCCGGCCTGCTCAATCACGCGCACTCATTCATGACCGGCGACGCGATGCTGCCCCGCCCCGCCAACCCGCTGGCCGGACTAAGCGCCACGATCGACACGCACGAGGAGTTCCGCCGCCTCTTCGGCGAGATTCTGTCCCAGCGGAGCGACGCGGTTCGCGACCACTTCTTCCCCAAAGCACAAGGCGCGGAGATCGGCGAACCCGCCTGGCATTTCACCGGGCGGGAGGATGCCCGCGGCGAGCTGGCCGACTGGCTGAGTCGGCGTTCGTCCGGCATGTACATA
>WQZC01000282.1 GCA_009780925.1 Actinomycetes bacterium
AGCTGATGCGCCCGCCGACCAGCGACGGGTGGGGGGCGGTGCTGGCCTGGCACACGCTGGGCCACCTGGCCGGCTCCGAGCTGCCGTCCGCGATCGCCGCGCTGGCCCGGCCGCTGCGCGCGGGCGGCTGGCTGGTGCTGGCGCTGCGCATCGGCGACGGGGTGCGCGCGCGCACCGAGTGGCTTGGGCAGGAAGTGGACCTCGAGTTCGTGCTACACGACCCGGCGGAGGTCCTGGCCGCGGTGGCCGGCGCGGGCCTGGGCGAGCTGGAGTGGTACCGGCGCGGTCCGCTCGCCACGCGCGAGGAGACCGACGAATGCCTGTACGTGCTGGCCCGGAGGCCCTGACGCAGCTGGAGGGCGCTCTCCCTGGAAGGCGCCGCGCGTGGAAGGCGCCGTGCGCGGAGGGCACCGTGCGTGGAAGGCACCGCGCGTGGAAGGCACCTTGATCAACTCGCGTTTGGCGCGAACTGTTCGCTCCAAACGCGAGTTGATCAAGCGGTGAGTGGTGGCGCGCGGATCTCGCTGGGCGATGGATCGGGATATCTCAATGACCGCGAACGACTCGTGGCTCACTTTGTTGATTGCCCCACTCGCCGGCGTCTACAATCGCGGCCGACCGCAAGTGCACGGGACCGCATGGGGCGGGGGATCCACGCCAGGAGCCGCACACAAAACGATCGAGTCCGCACCTCGCACCAGAAACGAAGGACCGGCTCGCTATGAAGCGAATATTGGCGGCATTGCCCGCTTTCGCGCTCGCGATAACTGTCGTTTGGGGGGTGCCCTCGGCCGCGCACGCCGACCCGGCGGCCGCCCCGCCGCACGCCATGGGCGCGCTGGCGCCGACGCAGACCGCGCTGCCGAAGCTGATGGCCACCGCGACGCCCCTGGGCAGCGCGGACCTGCGGCAGTACGCGGTCCCGCCCGGGCAGCAAGGCGGGGTCGGCTCGTGCGTCACCTGGGCCGTCGCCTACGACATGATGGGCTGGTACGCGCAGGAGACCGGCGCGAACGCGCGGGCCTTCGCCCCGATGTACATGTACTCACAGATCGGGGGCGGCAAGGACGACGGCGCTCTGATCACCGACGGGCTAAAGCTCGCGGTGACGCAGGGCGTGGACACCCAAGACGACTACACCTACGGCAACTACAACTACATGACCCAGCCCACCGCGGCGCAAATGGCGAACGCCGCGAACTCGAAGTTCACCGGGTACACCACCTTGTTCGCCACCTCCAGCGGCAACGTCGGCGCGCTGGCCCAAACCTCGATCGAGAACGCGCTGAGCCAGGGCGAGCCGGTGGCGATCGGGTTCCAGGTGCGCAACGGGTTCATGTACTACGGCAACAACCTCGCCGTCGCCGACGACGACACCAGCACCACTGTCTTGGGCGGCCACGCGGTGCTCGCGTTGGCCTACGACGCGAACGGCCTGATCATCGAGAACTCGTGGGGCACCGACTGAGGCGACAACGGGTACGCCCGGCTGTCCTGGAACGTGGTGCAGCGCGACGTGCTCGAGGCCTACGTGGTCACCGGGTACAGCGCGGCGGCGAGCTCCCCGGTGCTGCAGGTTTGGAACCAGAACACCTCCGCCTCGGTGACCCACTTGTTCTGGGCGCCCGCCGCCGACGGCGACTCCACGTGGGCCACGCCGACGTCGAACACCGGCTGGCAGGCCTCGTCTAGCGCCTCCTGGGTCACCGCGAGCGCGGCGGGCGGGTTCGGCTTCGTGACCGCCGGGCCGACGAGCCCCTCGCTCGGCAACCTCCCGGAGACCTTGACCGCGCAGCCGAACACGACCGGGGCGGCGCGCTCGGCGACGGTGACGTTCACCACCACGTTGGGCAGCCCGGCTGCGTCGGCGACGGTCACGGTCAACCAGCCGGCGTCCGGATCGGCGCCCACTTTGACGCTGGGCACGTCTTCCTGGTCGATGACGTCGACCTCGGCCGCGTCGACCTCCACCTCGTTGACCTCCAACACCAACTGGAGCGCGTCGGCCCCACCGTGGGTGGACGTGTCGCCGTCGTCTGGCTCGGGTGACACCACCGTCACCTTCACCGCGCAAGCGAACACCAGCGGCTCGGACCGCAGCGGCACGGTCACCTTCACCACGACCTCGGGTAGCCCAGCCGCCAGCTGGACGGTCACCGTCACCCAGCCGGCCGTCCTGGGCGATGACTGCGGCTCGTCCACCTCCTCGTACTGCGCCTGGTCGAACCTATCCACGCCGATCAGCGGGCAGATCGAGGCCACCGGTGACCGGGACTGGTTCCGGTTCATCACGACCCAGACCGGCGCCTGGGTGTTCACCTCCTCCAAGCCGGCGGTCAACCCGCTCGCCGACCCCGTCGGCGCGCTGTACGACGCCTCGGGCGTCAGCACGGTCACCACCTACAACGGCGGCAGCGCCGGGGGCAACCTGCAGTCCGGGATGAGCGCGCTGCTGACCGCCGGCCAGGTGTACTACCTGCAAGTGGCCAGCGGTGGCGCCAGCACCGGCGGCTACACCGTGACGGCCATCAACTGGACGCTGAGCGCGGGCCTGTCGGCGTGGACGGTGCCGGCGTCCGGTGGATCGACCGCCACCTGGCTGAGGACCAACACGACCTGGACCGTGTCGGGGCCCTCGTGGGTGACCGCCACACCGTCATCGGGCACCGGTAATGGGAACGTCGCCCTCACCGCGCAGGCCAACACGACCGGTTCGGATCGCATCGGTTATCTCACGTTGGCCACGACGAACCGACCGAGTATCGGTTTGACGGTCACCGTCTCCCAGCCGGGCGACCCGAACTCGCCCGCTTTGATGTTGGGGTGGTCCTCGTGGTCGGTGCCGTCGGCGTCGGTCGGGGCGGCTTCCGCATCGTTGACCGCTAACCGGACGTGGGCCGTCGCCTCCGCCCCGAGTTGGGTCAGCGTGTCGCCGTCGTCGGGTACCGGCAACGCGACCCTGACGCTCGTCGCGCAGGCCAACACCGCCACCTCGGCGCGCAGCGGGGCGGTCACCTTCACGACCACCTCGGGGAGCCCGGCCGCCACCTGGACGGTCACCGTCTCCCAGCCGGGCGGACCGGCCCCGGTGGCGACGTCCGGGGTGCGGTTGAACCACGCGAGCGCG
>WQZC01000283.1 GCA_009780925.1 Actinomycetes bacterium
AGGCGTCGCGCCCCACCAACATGATCACGAACAGGAACAGGATCATGATCGCGCCGGTGTAGACGATGATCTGCACCAGGCCGATGAACGGCCCTTGCTCGATCACATACATCACGCCCAGGCACATCATGGTGGCCGCGAGGGAGAGCGCGGAGTGGATGGCGTTGCGGAACGCCACCATGCCGATGCCGCCGAGCAACGCGATGGGACCCAGGATCCAGAACGACACCGCCTCGCCCAGGGGCACTTTGCCGTCCATCAACGGCCCGGTGGCGAGGGCCAGCGCGGAGCTACCCATGATGACGTCCCACCTCGATCGCGATGCCGGTCTTCGGGCGCCCGGCGATCTTGGCGATGCTGTGCGGCTCGCCCTTGGCCAGCGGCTCCTGCGCGCCCACCAGGTAGTAGTCCTTGTCGTCCTCGCCGAGCCGCATCGGGTGCGGCGGGGCCTCCATGCCGGGCAGCAGCGGGGCCATCAGCTGCTCCTTGGTGTAGATGAGGTCTTCGCGGTTGTCCAGCGCCAGCTCGTACTCGTTGCTCATCGTCAACGACCGGGTGGGGCAGGCTTCGATGCACATGCCGCAGAACACGCAGCGCAGGTAGTTGATCTGATAGGTCTGGGCGTACCGCTCACCGGGCGAGTGCCGGTCCGCCTCGGTGTTGTCCCCGCCCTCGACGAAGATCGCGTCGGCTGGGCAGGCCCAGGCGCACAGCTCGCAGCCGATGCACTTCTCCAGCCCGTCCGGGTGCCGGTTGAGCACGTGCCGGCCGTGGTAGCGCGGCGCGGTCGGGTAGATGTCGAAGGGGTACTGCTGGGTGTAGACGTGCCTGAACATCGTCGCGAAGGTCAGCCCGAACCCCTGCGCGAACCCGCTCAGGGTGCCGGCCGGCTCCGGCGACTCGGTGAACCTCGGGTCAGTCATCCTCGTCTCCATCCACCTCGGTGGCGGCCCGCCCGGCCGTCACGCCGACTTCGACCGGCGTCGCGGCCCTCGGGGCCAGGCGCCGCGGGCTGGGCACCACGAGGTTCATCGGCGGGGTCGGGAAGGTTGGCCCGAGGCGCACCTGCTGGTCGTGCTCCAGCACGGCCAACGCCCGCTTTCGGGTGGCCGCCGCTTCCTGCGCCCAGAACACGAACAACAAAATGATCAACACTGGCACCACCACGATGACCACCGACTTCCAGCTTGGCCAGCCCCGGTCGCCAAGGATCTTCATGGTGGCCACCGCGAGGATCCACACCAGGTTGATCGGCAGCAGCACCTTCCAGCCCAAGTGCATGAACTGGTCGTAGCGCATCCGGGGCAGCGTGCCGCGCAGCCAGACGAACACGAAGATGCCGATGATGACCTTGATGGTGAACCACAGCATCGGCCACCAGCCGTGGTTGAACCCCGAGTTCAGCGACAGCGGCCATGGGGCGCGCCATCCGCCCAAGAACAGCGTGGCAGCCATCGCCGAAGCAGTGATCATGTTGATGTACTCGGCGAGGAAGAACATCGCGAACTTGAACGACGAGTACTCGGTGTGGAAGCCGCCGACCAGCTCCGACTCGGCCTCGGGAAGGTCGAACGGGGCCCGGTTGGTCTCCCCGACGATGGCGATCGCGTAGATGATGAACGACACGCACAACGGCAGCGCGTGCCAGATCCGCTGCTGCTCGCCGACGATCCCCGAGGTGGACATCGTCCCGGAGTACAGGAACACCGCCACCAGCGACAAGCCCATCGCGACCTCGTAGGAGATCATCTGCGCCGCCGAGCGCAACCCGCCCAGCAGCGGGTAGGTGGAACCGGAGGCCCAGCCGGACAGCACGATCCCGTACACACCCAAGCTGGAACAGGCGAACACCACCAAGGCCCCGGTGCCGAAGTCGGTCAGCTGCAGCATCGTGTGATGCCCGAAGATCGACACCTCGGGGCCGAACGGGATCACCGAGAACGCCAGGAACGCAGGCGTCGCCGAGATGATCGGGGCCAGGAAGTACACCGGCTTGTCCGCCAGCAACGGGATGATCTCTTCTTTGAAGGCGAGCTTGATGCCATCGGCGAGCGCCTGCAAAGTGCCCCATGGGCCGGTGCGGTTCGGGCCGATGCGGTTCTGCATCCGACCGACAACCTTGCGCTCGAACACGATCGCGAACAACGTCATCACGACCAGGAACGCGAACACCGCGACGACCTTGATCACGACAAGCCAGACCGGCGCGCCGCCGAAACCGGGAACGTTCTGGCCGTCGGCCAGAAGCTGCCCAGACGCGAATGGCCTCATTGGTCGCCTCCCGCGGTCGCCGTGTTCGTTTCCGCTTCCTCCGCTGGCTCGGCGCGCTCAACCGACGCGAAGACCTCATCCGGCGCGACGCCCTCCGCCGCCTCTCCAGCGACCGGCTCGGCTTTGGTTGCCGGGGCGACGCGCACCACGTCGCCGCTGCCGCCGCCAAGGCTGGCGCGCACCGCGCAGCCACGCGCGTTGGCGGGCAGCCAGACCACACCATCGATGATGTCGTCGCGCACCTGCGCCGGCACGGTGATCGCGCCGCGCTCGGTGGACACCGTGACCGCGTCACCGCAGGCCAGCCCGGCGGCCTCGGCGGTCGCCGCCGAGAGCACGGCCCGAGCGGGCCGCGCGGTGGCCGCGAGGCTGTCCTCGCCGTCGGACATCCGCCCGGCGTCGATCAGCTCGGCCCAGGTCGCGAGCACCGCCTGGCCGGCCGACGGCGCGACCGGCGCTGGCGCGGCGGGGACGGCCAGCTTCGCGGGACGGGCGGCGCCGTCCAACCGGGCGAGCTCGGCTCGCACCGCGTCCACCGTGGGCAGGCCCAGCGGCGCCTCCAGCGCGCCGGCCAGCTTGTCCAGCACCCGATGATCGGCGAGCGCGCCGGCGTTGGTGACGGTCAGGTCGAATGGCCGGCGCCGGCCCTCCCAGTTGACGAACCGACCGGCCTTCTCGGCGATCGGCGCGACCGGGAGCACCACGTCCGCCCGCTCGGTCACCGCGCTCGCGCGCAGCTCCAAGCTGACCAGGAAACCGACCTTGTCCAGCGCGGCGAGCGCCAGGGCCGGGTCGGGCAGGTCCGCGGGATCGACCCCGCC
>WQZC01000284.1 GCA_009780925.1 Actinomycetes bacterium
CGCGGGCCCTCAACATCGACCCTCAGATGCTTTGTAGGCTGCAACCGCATTGCAGATAATCATCGGACCTTTGCGCACAACCCGTATATCTCACGATCCCGTCTGGTCGGGGACCACACCGGTGAATATCGCCCCAGTCGGTCTGCCGCGCTCATCGTCGATGAAATCGTTGGCCCCTTCTGCACGGCGGTTCAGATGGTCATCGCGTGTCGTCGCCTCGCACTCTCCGTCACCTCGCACTCTCCGTTGATGTGGCACTGTAGGCCGTGACGGTAGTATCCAAGCGGAAGTGCTGCCAAGCGCACAAAAAGGCGATTCCGCACTCGAACGTTCCACAGCGCGGACCGCGCAGCGGGTTCTGCGCCCGCGCGGCGGGACGAACGAAAAGCGTGCAGACGCAATATGCATTGCACGGTAATGCGACTTGCGAAATGCGGCGGCGCTGACTCACCATCCGTTCGTGGCCATCCACTTCGCACGCGCGCGCTACATTTCCCGCAGCACCGGCGGCAGTGCAGTGCGCTCGGCGGCCTACAACGCGCGCGAAGCCATCAAGGCGGAACGCACAGGTGAGTTGTTTTACTTCCGCCATCGCGACGCACCGGAGCACCACGAGGTGCTGCTGCCCGAAGGTACGTCGCAGCGGTTCCGTGACAGCGGCGCGTTATGGAATGCGGCAGAGGCCGCAGAGCGGCGGAAGGATTCGCAGATCGCCCGCGAGATCGTGCTGGCGCTGCCGGCGAATGCCGAACTGACCACCGAGGACCGGATCGAGCTGGCGCGCTCGTTCGCCGCGCAGCACTTCGTCTCGAAGGGACTTGCGGTGCAGTTCGACGTGCACACACCGCATGAGGGTGGGGACGAGGCGGAGCGGGCGAACTGGCATGCTCACCTCCTGATCACCACGCGGCGGGTCGAGGGCGCCGGCTTCTCCGCGAAGAAGGCGCGTGACCTCGATCCCGAGATCCGTCGCATCGCCGGCGGGCGCGCGGTGGTGGCCGACGGCGAGGCCTGGGGCGCGCTGTGGCGCGATCACCAGAACCGGTATTTCCTGGCGGAGGGCCTTGGCATCCGGGTGGACCCGACGGCGACCCATCCCGAGGCGCACATGGGCCCGGTGCGGATGCGCAAAGCCGGTACCGAGATCCTTGAGTGCGCCGCGACCATCCGTGAGGCCAATCAGGCTGCGGCGCGCGATCCCGAGCAGGTGCTCGACACCCTGACGCGGCACAACGCGACGTTCTCGGTACGGGACCTCGACCGGCATCTGGCCAAGCACATCGCCGCTGACGCGGAGCGTGCTGCCACCCGGGCGGCGGTGCTCGGGCATGCCGAGACCCTGGACCTGTATGACCGGACAAGCGGAGAGACGGCCGAGCGCTACACCACGAAGACGGTGCGGGCACAGGAACAAGCCGCGCTGGCCGATGCGGTGAAAGTGGCCGGTGCACGGCACCACCGCGCAGTGCCGGAAGCCGCGGTCGAGGCGGCGTTAGCGTTGCACCGTATGCGGCCGGACCAACGCGGCGCCTTCGACCATGCGGTCGCCGCCGGGGGCCTGAAACTGATCGAGGGCCGCGCCGGCACGGGGAAGAGCTACGCCCTGCAAGCGATCCGCGCGGCGCATGAGCAGGCCGGGCGACGCGTGGTCGGGCTGGCGCCGACGAACGCGGTGGCAGAGAACCTGCGGAGGGACGGGTTCGCCGAGGCCGGCACGGTGCATGCCGAACTGTTCAGGCTGAAGAACGGGCGGACGCAATGGGACCGTCGCACCGTCGTCATCGTGGACGAAGCGGCGATGCTGGACACGCGCATCACCGGCGAGCTGCTCGCCGAGGCACGGGGTGCGGGCGCCAAGGTGGTCCTGGCCGGCGATGACCGCCAGCTCGCCAGCATCGAGCACGGCGGACTGTTCACCGCACTCGGCGAACAGCACGGTGCCGCGGAAATCAGCGAGATCACCCGCCAGCATGCGGACTGGCAACGACGCGCCGCACGTGACCTGAGCGAAGGCCGGTTCGCCGACGCCGTGGCGGCGTTCGACGGGGCGGGGGCGATCACCTGGACCGACGATCAGGCGGCGGCACGCCACGCTCTGGTCACGGCCTGGCGGCGCGATACGGCATCCGATCCGCACGCCACGCGCTTCGTGTTCGCCTACACCAACCGCGACGTGGACGCACTGAACGCCGAATTGCGCCAGGTGCGGCGCGAGCGCGGCGAGCTGGCCGGGCCGGAGGTGCGTTTCGAGACCACGCACGGGGTGGCAGATTTCTCGCCCGGGGACCGGGTGCAGTTCACCGAGACCGACAAGCGGGCCCACATCTACAACGGCAATGTCGGCACCATCACGGCAATCGACTTGATGGCTGGTGTCATCCGTGCCCGGCTGGATGCCCCGGCGGGGCATGAAGGCCGCGAGGTGGCGTGGTCGGCTCTGGACTTCGCGGGGTTCCGCCATGGCTATGCCGGAACGATCTACAAGGGCCAGGGGAAGACCCTGGACCACACCTATCTCTATCACACGCATCACTGGCGCTCGGCGGCGAGCTATGTCGCGCTGACCCGGCAACGCGAATGCGCGCAGGTGTTCGTCGCCCGAAAGACCGCGCGCGATGCGGCACAGCTCGCGCGGCAGATGGCGCGCGAGGAGATCAAGGCTGCCTCCGTCGCCTGGGCGACAGAGGATGAGCTGACGCCCGCACAGCGCGTGCGGCATCGGCCCGGGGAGCAGGCTGAGACGCCATCCCGGCAGCGTGTGATGTCGCCGCCGGCTGCCGAGCCGGAGCCACCCGTCGACAAGCAGGAAGAGCGCGTCGATCCGGAGACCCTGATCCCGGCCTTCGTGAGCCCGGCCGGGCGGGACAGTCTCGGCCGCGGGCTGGATCCCGTCAGCGTCGCCGTTGCCGTAGCCAGGGACCGGGCCGTGCAGCACGAGCGGGAGGCGTTGCCACATTACCTGCGCGGAACCTACCGCGATCCGTACGCCGCCAAGGCGCGGCTCGACGAGATGGTGAAGCGCCAGGGGTGGACCAGTACTGCGGCCCGCATCGCGCTGGACCCGGCCCAGTTCGGAGCG
>WQZC01000285.1 GCA_009780925.1 Actinomycetes bacterium
AGTGAGATGTGACTGGCACGGCTATGCTGTCGCGCCCGGCGGGCGCCACATAGAAGGCCGATGCGTCGTCGCCCCCCAGGCCGGGCACCAGCACACTGCCGCCACCGGACGAGTCCAGCTGCAACTGCACGCTGACGCCAGACTGCTCCCAACGAATCTCCACCAGCTTGTTCGGCAGCCCGGAGATGGTGACGTTGCCATCCGGGCCCTGTTCCGCGTGCGGAGCGTGCAGGTCGACCCGCAGGTTGGCCACCTGCTGCCCGGATTCGAAGACCGCCAAGTCACTCGCGCCTTCCGGCAGCGCGGCGATCGCGATGCTCCAGCCGCCGTCGGTGTCCGTGGTCGCGGTGCCCGCGTCGGCCGCGTCGGCCGCGCCGGTGTGGACACTGATCAACGCGCCCGGAACCGCGGTCCCGTTCACCACCGGCAGGCACACGCCGCCGCAAGTGTCGACGGTCTTGACCACCAGCGTTCGCGCGCTCACCGGCAGCGGGGTGAAACCCTGGGCCTGCGGCGCGCGGTGGCCACCGGAACTGAGCGCGACGACGGAGACGGTGGCGACCGCCGCAGTGGTCACCACCGCGATCGCCGAGGCGATCGGGTGGGCGCCGGCGAGCGCGATCGGGTGCGCGTGCGCGGCGACGGCGTTGGACACCGCCGACCCGTGCGCCGCGCCCTGTCCGGTGGCGTGCGCCGACCCGACCGACGCGCTGTGCGCGCCGGACCAGCCAGCCCCGCCGAGACCGAGACCAAGGGAGAGCGGGAGGAGCACGCCTGGGATCCGTCGCGCCAGATGCTCGGCGTCCACGCCGACCGCCGCGCAGTTCTCGCACTCATTCAGATGGGCGTCAATGCGCTCGCGATCGCCAACGCTCAACCGGTCGCGCGCCCACGCGGCGAGCCGCGCGCGCACCCAACGGCACTTCTCCGAGTCGCAGGCCTCATGCAGATGGGCCCGGATCCACCGGTTGCGCAAGCCATCGCGCGCACGATAGGCCAACGCGGCGACCGAGTTGGCGCTCACCCGCATGCGCACGGCGACATCCGCCGCGGGTAGGCCCACCACCTCGGTGTACCAGAGCACTTCTTTCCACTGCTTGGGCAGATCAGCGAAGGCCTGCACCAGCATCTCGTCGGTGCTGTCCTGCTCCAGCTCCGGGCTGGTCAGGGCCTCCAGATCGACATCGTCAACACAGACCTCACGGCTCCGGCTGGCCCATCGGCCAGCGAGGTGCCGGATGACAGTCACTAAATAGGGGCGGAACAGGCCACGAGGGCCCTTGCCGTTCTGGATCGCGGCGAGGGTCGCCATGAACGCCTCGGACACCAGATCGTCGGGATCGCTCAACCTGGTGCTCGCCCGCGCCGCAGCCCGTCCCGTGGCGTGGTAACGGTGCCACAGCTGCCCGTAGGCGTCCATATCCCCGGTCCGGACCAACTCGATCAACTCGTGATCGGGGCGGCCCGCTTCTTGGTGGCTTCCCTCTTCAGCGTCTGGATGCGCGCCCCACGCCAAAGAAGAAATTTGGTCCAAAGCTTCCCCTTAAGATTCGGACTTCGATGTTCCTGTGCGGTATTTGGTTAGGTTGGTTATTCGATATCTCCGTCCCCACCACCGATCCGGCTCTTCCCAGGAGCAAGCTCAGCAGCCGGCGCGGAAACGTGTGAGCACCAGTTCCTCGAAGCGGAGCCGGGCCTTGCGGAGACCGGCTCCCCAACGCTGAACAGGTGCTTTTCACGCAAGCTTAGCAAGCCGCCGCTTCGATCACACGGGCACGGGTGTGTCTGATCGGGCACACGGCACCTGGCCCGGTACCATGCGGGTGCCAGGACGGCCGGGTCAACAAGGCCAGCTCGGGCCGGCCCACTCACGCGCTCGGCAGCGTCAAAGCCTCCGCGCTCACGCGCTCGGCAGCGTCAAGACCTCCGCGCCATCTTCGGTGACCGCCAGCGTGTGCTCCCACTGCGCCACCCACGATCCGTCGGTGGTCAGCACCGTCCACTTGTCCGGCCACACGTGCCAGCTGACCCCGCCCAGGGTGAGCATCGGCTCGATGGTGAAGGTCATCCCAGGCTCCATCATCGTCGTCGCGCGCGGGTCGTCGTAGTGCAGAATCGTCGGGCTGGTGTGGAAACTCGCCCCCACGCCGTGCCCGGTGTAGTCGCGCACCACGCCGTACCCGAACCGCTTGGCGTAAGACTCGATCACCCGGCCGATCACGCTCACCGGTCGCCCCGGCCGCACCGCGGCGATCCCGCGCTCCATCGCCTCCCGGGTCCGCTCGGCCAGCTCGCGCGCCTGCGGGCCGACCTCGCCGACGCAGAACGTGCCGCAGGTGTCACCGTGCACACCATCCAGATAGGCGGTGATGTCCACCTTCACCAGGTCCCCGTCGGCCAGCGGGCGCGAATCCGGGATGCCATGGCAGATCACCTCGTTCACCGAGGTGCACAGCGACTTGGGATACCCCCGATAGCCCAGGGTGGACGGGTACGCGTCGCGCTCCACCAGGAAGTCGTGCCCGACCCGGTCCAACTCGTCCGTGGTCACCCCAGGCGCGACCGCGCGCCCGACCGCCGCCAACGCGTCGGCGGCGACCCGCCCCGCCACCCGCATCCGCGCCAGGGCGTCGGCGTCCTTGACCATCGGGTCGTCGAAATCCGCCGGCACACCACGGCGGGCGTCCACATAGTGCGGGCGCGGAATGTGCGCCGGCACCTCTCGCCGCGGCGAGATCACGCCAGGGCGCAGCCGGTCGCGGCTCAACGATGCGCGGCGGAGCATGGCGTCAAACCTCCACAACCTTGGGGATGAGCATCGGCCGGCGCCGGTAGGTCTGATCCACCCAGCGGCCGAGCGCGCGCCGCATCAGATGCTCCAGCGCGTCGGCGTCCCGCGCCCCATCAGCGATCGCCCGTTCCAGCACCCCGGCCAGCTCCCGGCGGATCGGGAGCAACGCGTCCGGGTCATCAGAGAAACCGCGGGCGGTGATCTCCGGGCCGTGCACCACCCGGCCGGTGCCGAGGTCCACCGCCGCGAGCACCGCGCGATCCGGGTGGTCGGCGACGACACGATC
>WQZC01000286.1 GCA_009780925.1 Actinomycetes bacterium
CCGGAGAGCCGCGCGGGAATGCCGCGCGGGAAGGCCGCGCGGGAAGGCCTCGCGGGAAGGCCTCGCGGGAGGGTGGCCTGCGGCGTCAATCCGCGATCGCGACGTCCTGCGGCTCGGCGCCGGCGACCACGGCGAGCACCGGCTCGCCGTAGCGGGCCAGCTTGGTCGGCCCCACACCGGAGACTTGGGCTAGCTCCTGGTTAGTGCGCGGCGCGCAGTCGGCGATCGCCACCAGGGTCGCGTCGGAGAACACCACGTACGCTGGCGCGCCCTGCGCCTCGGCTTGCCGTTTGCGCCACGCGCGCAGCCGGCCGAACAGCTCGGCGTCGCCGACTTGGGCGGCGGCGCCCTTGCGTTTGCCTTTGGGCCGGGGCGCGCGCTCGGGCTCGGGCCGCAGCCCGTCGAGGAACCGGCTGGGCTTGCGCCCCCGTCGCTGCCCGGGGCTGCGGGCCAGCGCCCAGGACAGCGCGAGGCGCTCGCGGGCGCGGGTGATCCCGACGTAGAGCAGCCGGCGCTCCTCGGCGACTTGCTCGTCGGTGGCGGCGTGCTGGATCGGAATGGTGCTGTCGGTGAGGCCGACCAGGAACACCGCGTCCCATTCCAGGCCCTTGGCGCTGTGCATCGAGGCCAGGGTGACCCCCTGCACGGTGGGCTCGTGCTGCGCGGCGGCACGCTGGTCGAGCTCGGCGACCAGTTGTGGCAGCCGGGCGGCCGGATCAGCGGCGAGCAGGTCGTCGGCGAGGCTGATCAGCGCGGCCAGCGATTCCCACCGCTCCCGGGCCGCGCCGCCGGAGGGCGGGGAGTCGGCGAACCAGCCAACACTGGCCAGCACCGCGCGCACCGCCTCCGGTAGCGTCTGCGCTCCGGGGCCGGAGCCAGGGTCGGCACCGGGTTCGCCGTGAAGACCGGCGTCTGCGCCTGCGCCGGAGCCCGGGCCCGGGCCGGAAGCCGCGTCCGCGACCGGCCCGGGGATGGAGCGAGTGTCAGCACCGTTGTCGGCACTGACACCATCGCCGGCGCCAGTGCCGGCTTCCGCTCGGGCCGCGCCACGCAGCAGCAGCCGGGCCTGGCGGATCTCCGGCCGGTCGAAGAACCGCTCGCCGCCGCGCAGCACGTACGGCACGCCCGCCTCGGCCAGGGCCTGCTCATACACCTGCGATTGCGCGTTGACCCGGTACAGCACCGCTATCTCCGCCGCCGGGGTGCCGGCGTCCATCAGCTCCTGGCAGCGCCGCGCGACGGCGGCGGCCTCGGCCGGCTCGTCGTCATGCTCGGCGAAAGTGGGCGCCGGGCCGTCGGGGCGCTGGCCGATCAGGGTGAACCGGGCCGAACCGCGCCGGTTGAGCCGGTTGGCCAGTCCCACCACCTGCGGGGTGGACCGGTAGTCCCGGTGCAGGCGCACCACCACCGCGTCGGGGAACCGTTTGGTGAACTCCAGCAGGTACTCCGGCGTCGCCCCGGCGAAAGAATAGATGGTCTGGTTGGCGTCGCCGACCACGCACAGGTCGTCGCGCTCGCCCAGCCAGGCGTCCAACAGCCGCTGCTGCAGCGGGGAGACGTCCTGGTACTCGTCCACCACGAAGTGCCGGTAGCGCGAGCGCACCTCCTCGGCGACGTCGGCGTACTCCTCGATCGCCCCGGCCATGATCAGCAGCAGGTCGGCGAAGTCGAGTTGGCCGGCGCGGCGCTTGGCCTCCTCGTAGCCGGCGTACACCTCGGCGACGGTGGCCGGCGGCAGCGGCGGCACCCGCCCCGCGGCGACGGCGCGCTGCGCGTAGTCCTGGGGAGTGGCCAGCACCGACTTGGCCCAATCGATCTCCGCCGCCAGGTCGCGCACCTCGGTCCGGTCCGAGCGCAGCCGAGCGCGAGCGGCGGCGTTGGCCACCATCCGCAGCGGATTGTCAACCACCTCTGGCATGGCCCCGCCCAGCGCCCGAGGCGCGAAATACTGCAGTTGGCGCAGCGCCGCCGAGTGGAACGTCCGAGCCTGCACCCCGCCCGCGCCGAGCGCCCGCAGCCGTCCCCGCAGCTCCCCCGCCGCCCGCACGGTGAAGGTGACCGCCAGCAGCTGCCCGGCGGGCACCGCGCCGGAGCGCACCGCGTAGGCGATGCGATGGGTGATCGCCCGGGTCTTGCCGGTGCCGGCGCCGGCCAGAATGCACACCGGCCCGCGCACCGCCTCGGCGGCGGCGCGCTGCTCGGGGTCCAGTCCGGCCAGCACCCGGTCGATCTCCACGATGGCCGATCATGCCAGGCGGGGACGACAGTTTCCCGCGCCACGCGCGCTCATGGGGATGATCTGCCGGCGGGGTCATATCGTCATGACATGGGTGCCGACACGCAGACCGATCTCAGCGCCGGGGGCGCGTGACCGTGTGTCGCCCGGTGCGCGGGATCCGGCCGCGCCGCCACCGTCCACGTCGGAGCCGTACGTGACCCGCGGTTTCCAGCCGGTGGACGCTGACCGGGTGCCGGACCTGCTCGCCGCCACGCTGGCCGGCCGCGGCACCGGGACCGGACCGCGCGCGAGCCTCCCGTCCGTCGGCGGCGAACCCCTGGCCGCCGACGGCAGGCCATCGCGGACGCTGCGGGTGGCAGTGGACGGGCCGCCGTGCGCCGATCCCGCCGGCTTCGCCCATGCGTTGGTGGCCCCGCTGCGGCTGCGCGCCCGGCCAGCCGTGGTCATCGCCACCGAGACATTCTGGCGGGACGCGGCGCTGCGGTTGGAGCACGGCCGCACCGACGCCCTCTCCTACCGGCACGACTGGCTGGACGCCGACGCGCTGCGCCGCGAGGTGCTCGACCCGCTCGGTCCGGGGGGATCCGGGCGGTACCTGCCGTCGCTGCGCGACCCGGCCACCAATCGGGCCACCCGCGCCGGCCGGGTCGCCGCCGAGCCGGGCGCCGTGCTGCTCGTCGCCGGCCCGCTGCTGTTCGGTCGCGGCCTCCCCTTCGACTGGACCATCCACCTCGACCTGAACGCGGCGGCCCGCGCCCGGCACACCCCGACCGCGGACGCCTGGACCCTGCCCGCGTTCGACGACTACGACACCACCGTCGACC
>WQZC01000287.1 GCA_009780925.1 Actinomycetes bacterium
AGAAGCCCTCGATGAGCCGGCGGTTGTTCACCTGCAGCCGCAGCGGGGGCAGGAAGTCCAGCGCGGACAGCGCGTGCGCCATCACCCGGGCGATCTCCACGTCGTGGTGGAACGGCAGCTCGTCGCGGGCCACCACATCGATGTCGGCCTGGGTGAACTCGCGGTAGCGGCCCTCTTGCGGCCGCTCGCCCCGCCACACCTGCTGGATCTGGTAGCGGCGGAACGGGAACTCCAGCTTGCCGGCGTTCTCCAGCACGTACCGGGCGAACGGAACGGTCAGGTCGAAGTGCAGGCCCAGCCCGGCGTCCGCCTCGTCCGGCTCGGCGCGCAGCCGCCGCAGCACGTACACCTCTTTGTCGATCTCGCCCTTGCGGGCCAAGGCGGTCAGCGGCTCCACCGAGCGGGTCTTGATCGAGGCGAAGCCGTGCAGCTCGAAGATCTCGCTCAGGGTTTGCAGCACGCGCTGCTCGACGAACCGTTGCGCCGGCAACAGTTCCGGGAAGCCGCTGACGGAAGAAGAAGTGGCCACTTCACAGCCCTCGCAGATATGGGTTGACGCTTCGTTCCTGGCCGATCGTGGTGGCCGGGCCGTGCCCGGGGCGCACCACGACGCGGTCGTCCATCGACAACACGACGTCGCGCAGCGTCTGGGTCATTTCGATTGGCGACGCGCCCGGCAGATCGGTCCGCCCGATCGTGCCGGCGAACAGCACATCCCCGGTGAACGCGGTCGCGGCGGCGGCCACCGGTCCCCCGGCGCCGGCCGCGTCGGGAGCGGCGCCGGCCGCGTCGGGAGCGGTGGCACCAGCCGGTGCGACGCCAGCCGGTGCGGCGCCAGCCGCGCCATCGGCGGCGCTGGTCACCGCGAGCAGCACCGAGCCGGCGGTGTGCCCGGGCGCGTGCCGCACCACGATCTCGAGCCCGGCGAGGTCCAGCACGTCCCCATCGCACAGCTCGCGCACCTCGTCGGGCTCGGTCCAGCTCTGCGCGTCCCTCCCGAACAGCGCGGTGTCCGACGGCATGCCCACCCAGGGCCAGGGATCGGTCAGCTGCCGGCGGTCCGCAGGGTGGAGGTACGCGGGCACGCCATGCGCCTGGCAGACGGAGGTGACCCCGAATGTGTGGTCAATGTGACCGTGGGTCGCCAGCACCGCGACCGGGCGCAGCCGGTGCTCGGTGACGGTGCGGTCGATCCAGTCCGCGACGCCCGCCCCGGGGTCGATGATCACGCACTGCGCACCGGGGGCCGAAGCCACCAGATAGCAGTTGGCGCCGGCGAGCGGCGACGCGAACGCCGTGATCAGCACGGTGCGCACCCCCAGAACTGGTCGGAACAGACGGTTCAGTTTACCGGCCGGTAGGCGGCCGCACCGCTCGCTAGCCGATCATGCGCATCACCCACCCGCCCGGCCGGTTTCACGGCTCGCCCCGGCGCGCCACCGATTCGCCCGGCGGCGCAAGCACGGCGATCATTGCTCACCGCTGGGATCGGCAGCCGCCGTCGGCTCTTGGCGAGACACACGCGCACCACAAGCGCCGCCCGGCAAGCCTTCAAACTTGGGCGACGGAACTCCTGGCGGTGGGTTCCGGAATGTTATGGACGGTTCATGACGGTTTAGAGGGGTGGCGGGTCGTCGGGGTCCAGCGGGGTGAGGGGGGCGGGGGCGGGCCGGGTCGGTGGGGCCGACCGTCTGGCGGGCGGGTTGCTTGTTGATTTGACAGTCCGGGCGCGCCGGCGGGCGGGCTTGAGCGCGGCCGGGTTGGCTGCGCCCGGCGCCGGCGGCGGGATGGTCGGGGTGTCGGTTGATCCAGCAACGGGCGGGCGGGCGGTCGCGGGGTCTCCGGGTGTGGGGCCGGGGCCGTTGGCAGTTGATCCGGCAATGGGCGGGTCGGCGGTCGCGAAGTCACCGCCGCCGAAGTCACCGCCGCCGAACTCCCCGGCGTCCAACTCGCCGGGTGTGAAGTCGGTGGTGTGGTCGCTGGTGTGGTCGAGTGGGTGGGTGGTGGGCTGGGTCCAGTAGATCTGTCCGGTGGGGCTGGTCCAGCGGGCGGCGCCCCATGGGGCGAGTTCGAGTTTCCAGCCGGCTTCGTGTTTGAGGTGGTGGTGGCGTGGGCACAGGGGCAGGAGGTTGGCGGCGCTGGTGGTGCCGCCGTCCTCCCAGGGGATGGTGTGGTCGATGTCGCAGGTGGTGGCGCGGCGGGCGCAGCCGGGGAACACGCACCGACGGTGGCGGTTGACCACGTGGCGGCGCAGCGACGCCGGTGGCCGGTAGGTGTCGCGGCCGGCGTCGATGAGGTGGCCGATCTCGTCGGTGACCAGGCGCCGCCAGGTGGCGTCGGGGTCTGCGGCGAGGGTTCGGGCGATGGAGGCGGGGACTGGGTCGCCGTTGAGGTCGGCGGGTTGGTCGTCCAGTTCGAGCAGGGTGGACAGGGCGACGGTGACGTTGACCGCCGGGCCGTGGGGGCGGGCGGTGCGCCCGCAGTGCGAGCACCCGCCGGCCAGGGCGTCCCGGCCCAACTGGACGAGGGCGTCGGCCATCCGCTGCCGTTTCGTCCGACAATCCGCCTCGCCGGCCGGCTGGCCGTCCCCGCCGCCGTCGTGGGACCGCCCGGCCACGCCGCCGGGCTGGGTGCCCGGCTTGGGCTGGTCGCGCGTCTCGGGCTGGCCGTCGACGGTGCCGTCCGGGTCACTGGGTCGGCCGGCCCCGCCGACAGCGCCGTCCCGTCCACCGGCCCGACCGGCGCCGTCCCGGTCGCCGTCTTGGGCGCCGGCCCGGCCGGGGCTGTCCTGGGGCTGGTCGGCCAGCAACTCCAACGCGGCCATCAACTCCGCCGCGCCCGCCGCCGGAAGCAGCGCCCCGAACTGGGCCATCCCGACCTCCTCCGGTCTGGACCACACCTTCCGCCCGGACAGGGCCTGTTCGTGGCGCTCCTCGGCGCGGACCGGGTCGGCCTTGAGGATCTCCCGTTTGAGTTTGCGCCGGAAATCAGCCACATCATGCCCCGCCGCGTACCCCAGCGACCGCTCCAGCACCACAGCGGCGATGCAC
>WQZC01000288.1 GCA_009780925.1 Actinomycetes bacterium
GGCGTGGCGGGCGCGGGCGCGGCCGCACTGGCCGGTGGCCGCGCTCACCGCGATCGCCCTGGCCTGGTACCTGTTCCGCGCCGTGGCCACCCACCAACGATTCCTAACCACCGGCTACGACCTAGGCATCTTCGACCAAGCCATCCGCGCCTACGCCCACTTCCAAACCCCGATCGTCCCCCTCAAAGGACCCGGCTACAACATCCTCGGCGACCACTTCCACCCCATCATCGCCATCCTCGCCCCGCTGTACTGGATCTGGGACACCCCACTGACCCTCGTCGTCGCCCAAGCCATCCTCATGGCCGCCACCATCCCCATCGTCCACCGCTTCGCCCGCCGCCGCGCCAGCCAAACCCTGTCGCTGACCATCACCGCCGCCTACGCCATCGGCTGGCCCATCCAAGCCCTCATCGACTTCGACTTCCACGAGATCGCCTTCGCCCAACCCCTGCTCGCCATCGCCATCGACGCCCTCGACCGCCGCCGCCCCCGCACCCTGGTCATCGCCAGCGCGCTACTGCTGACCGTCCGCGAAGACATGGGCGTCCTAGTCGTCCTGCTCGCCGCCCTATGGTGGCTCCAACGCCGCCACGACCGACGCCCACCCGCCGCCGCCCGCGCCCCAGCCATCCTCGCCCTCGCCGGAATCGCCGGCTACCTGCTGGCCACCGCCGTGGTCATCCCCCACTTCGCCAACGGCGACGGCTACGCCTACGCCGGCCAATACGGCGCCCTGGGCGACAGCCTGACCCAAGCCGCGCTGCACACCCTCACCCACCCCGCCACCACGCTCCACCTCCTAGCCACCCCCGCCACCAAACTCGCCACCCTGACCTACCTACTCGCCCCAACCGCCCTACTCGCCCTCCGCTCCCGCTACGCCATCCTCGCCGCCCCCCTACTCATCGAACGATTCCTCAACTCACGAGCCACGGTGTGGGGGCAAAGCTTCCACTACAACGCCCTGCCCTGGCTCATCCTCATCCTCGCCATGACCGACGCCGCCGACCGCCTCGGCCTATGCACCGCGCGGTCGGGTTGGGCCCGGCGCTCCCGGCGCGCGCTCGGCGGCTGGCTGGCCGCCTTCCCGATCCTGTTGATGATCTTGGGAACCAATCCGCCGAGCCCGCTCGACCGATTCCGGGACGGCGCGATGTTCTGGGACGGCGCCCGCGTCCGCGCCGCCCAGGCCGCGGTCGCGGTCCTGCCACCGGACAGCTGCGTGGACGCGGACTCCACCCTGGTGCCGCACCTCACCCCGCACAACTACGTGACCGTGCCGCACACCGGCGCGCAGGACGCGGATTTCGTCGCCCTGGACACCACCGCGAGGACGGTTGGCGGGAACGACGGGCCGCCACCGGACGAGGTGCTGGCCGCAGTCGAAGCGTCCGGCTACCAGCGGGTGTTCCACGCCGGCTCGCTCATCGTGCTGCGCTCGCCGGACTACGCCGGCCCCTCGACCGCCTGCGGGCCGCTCGGCGCCGGCCCTGACGCGACCCGGGCGCGCGGGCCCGGGTGACGGCGCGCCCCGAAGGAACCACCGGCGCGGGACGCGCCAGGCGCCCCGGCCAATCCCCCGCGCGCGGCGCGCGGATCAAGACCCGCCGGGGTCGAACTCAACCGGGCCGGGGTCAAGCGGGCCGAGGCCTGGGTCAGCCGCTAGGCGGCGGGTACCCAGCCGGCGGGTATCCCGGTGGCGGATACCCGGGCTGCCCCTGCGCCATGGGCTGCCCATAGGCCAAACGGGCGCGGCGGTCGTTGTCCTCCTCGATCAGCCGGTTCAACGTCTGTTGCGTCTTGTCCGAGCGCGGGACGTTGGTGAGCGTCTCCTGCCCGTGCTCTCCGGCCGACTCGATCATGATGCTGCCCGCGTGCACGATGCGATCCCACAACGTCTGGTTGAACGAGACGTCGCTGATCCGGGCCAGCGCGATGTCCCTGCCCTCCCGATGCAGCACGCCCCGACGGATCAGCACCCGGTGCGTGGTGAACACGTAGTGCGTGGTCCGCCAGGCGATCCACGGGCGCACCGACAGCCAGCACACCGCCAGCACCGCCACCACAATAACGGCGATGAGCAGCGGGAAATGCGCGCTGCCGGTGGGCAGGAAGGCGATGATCACGCCCATCACCGCGCAGACCAATAGGAACCACAGCGTGGCCGGGACCAACGTGATCCAGTGGGGATGCAAGTGTTCGACCAGCTGCTCGTCGTCCGCGAGCACCTTCTCCGGGTAAGCCATAGCACGCACCTTAACGATGTGCCTCGGCGCCGAGCGCGCCACCACCACCCGAACCGCGGCGCGACCCGGTGCCAGATCGGAGCGCTACCCGGTCGCCGGGCGCACGTGGTACACGTCCCCGGCCGCGATCGCCCGGGTCCGCCCATCGGCGCGCACGAGCAGCTGGCCGGAGTCATCGACGCCGATCGCGAGGCCAACCAGCTCGCCGCCGACCGTGGCCACCACCCGCACCGGCGCGCCGATCGTGGCGCAATGCGCGCGATAGGCGCCGGCCAGTCCGGCGGCCACCGCGTCCCCGCGGGCCGCCTCCCAGGCGCGGTAGCGCTCACCCAGCGCGGCCAGCAGCCGGATCGCCAGCTCGGTGCGGTCGACCCGCTCGGCACCGGCTCCAGCCAGCGAGGTGGCCCCCGGCAGCGCCAGTTCGGCCGCCGTGGTGGTCACGTTCACCCCGATCCCGACCACGACGGCGTCGCCGGCGACCTGCGCGAGGATCCCCGCGGCTTTGCGTCCGTCGGACCCGATCAGCAGATCATTGGGCCATTTGAGCGCTGCGGGGAGCCCGGTCATGGCGGCGACGGCATCCCTGGTCGCGACGCCGGCCAGGAGCGTCAGCCAGCCCCACGTCGTGCGCGGCGCGCGCGGTCGCAACAGCGCCGAGAAGGTCAACCCGGCCCGCGCTGGTGAGACCCAGCCGCGCTCCAGCCGGCCGCGGGCCGCGCGCTGGCGCTCGGCGAAAAGGACCGTGCCGGCGGCGGTGGCGCCCGCTGCGGCGACCAGGTCGGCGTTGGTGGA
>WQZC01000289.1 GCA_009780925.1 Actinomycetes bacterium
CCGCCGCGCGCCCGGCGGGACCCGCGCCGGGGTCAGGACGGGTGCGCTGATCGACCTCCTCCAGCACCGCCCGCAGCCGGGCGTGCACCGCCTCGTAGCGCTCGATGTGCTCGCGCGGCGTCAACTCGTCCAGGTCGGCGAGCTGCCCCAGCTCAGCCCGCACCTGCTCCTCGATGCCGCCTTCTGTCGCCGCCCCAGCCCGCGCGCGGTCGTCTGGAGCGACCCCGGGGTCCCCGGCGGCCCCGGGCCGCAGCCCATCCTGGTGGCTCGCGCCGCTCCCCGGCCCTGTCAGGTCGCTGGCGGCGCGCTCCGAGCCGTCCTGGTGGCTCGCGCCGCGCCCCGGTCCCGTCAGGTCGCTGGCGGCGCGCTCCGAGCCGTCCTGGGGGCTCGCGCAGCGCCCCGGCCCGGCAAGGTCGCTGGCAGCGCGCTCCGGCCGGGCTTCACTGGCTGGCTGGTCGGTCACGGATGCTCCACTTCGATTGAGGCTCTTCTGGCGGGCGAATGGCTGGGTCGGGGCGCGCCTCGCGGCACGTCTTGATCAAGTAGCGTTCTCGCCAAGTTTCTTGGCGCTAACGCTACTTGATCACCGCCGTCATTGGCCGATAGCGGCCAGCGCGCGACAGCCAGCGCGCACCTCAGCCCAACCGCAGCGCGTCCAACGCGCGCTCCGCCGCGTCGCCGTCCGCCCGCCAGCGCGGGGGCGGCGCGCCCTCCCCCCAACTGACGGCGCACAGCGCCCGCAGCGCGTCGATCGGGTCCCCGTCGCCCGCCAACCGGTCGCCGGCGACCGTCCACCCGCCGCACCGCGCGCCACTCGCATCACCCACCGGCGCGGAGTGCGCGACCAGCAGCCCGCCCAAGTCAGCGGCCACATAATCCGGCCGGCGCGCCGGCTCGGCGGCCAGCAGCAGCGCCGGGTCGGTGACCCCGGTCAGCACCAGCAGCGCGGGGCAGCCCACCGAGGTCGCGCCTTCGATATCCGTTTCGAGCCGATCCCCGACCACCAGCGGTCGGTCCGCCGTCGAACGCTCGATGCTCTCGAAGTGCATCGTGGGAGCCGGCTTGCCCGTCACCACCGGATCCTGCCCGGTCGCGCAGCGCAGCGCCGCCACCAGCGAGCCATTGCCCGGCAACAGACCACGCGGCGACGGCAGGGTCGCGTCGGTGTTGGTGGCCACCCACAGCGCCCCCGCGCGAATCGCCAGCGCCGCCTCGGCCAGCTCCCGTCCACCCAGATCCTTCGAGTAGCCCTGCACCACGGCCCGCGGCTCGTCGTCCGCGCCGCGCACCGGACGCAACCCGCGCGCCGCCACCTCATCGGCGAGCGCCGCCGTGCCCAGCACCAGCACCCGCGCGCCGACGGGCAGCCGATCGGCCAGGTAGTGCGCGGCGGCCTGCGCGGAGGTCACCACCTCGCTCGGCGCCGCCGGGATGCCCAGACCAACCAGCTGCGCGGCCACGGCGTCCGGGGCGCGGGAAGCATTGTTGGTGACGAACGCCAGCCGCATGCCGAGCCGCCGCACCTCCGCCAACGCCTCGACCGCGCCACGCACCGGCTGCGGACCGACATACACCACGCCATCCAAATCGAGCAGCGCGACATCATGGCAGGCCACGAGCGGCCCCGCGCTAGCCCCCCGCCCCGGTCCTGCCGGCACGCCGCCGAGAGTCACGACTCGCTCCACAAGATGCCGGCTGCGCTCACGACTCGCTCCACAAGATGTCGCTCGGAACCACGACGAGAAACGCTAGCCTCCCAGTGCGCGCCGTTCACCCGTAGCATCAATGGTTGTGACGACCGGCCTGTCGCTGACCCCGTTCCGCGCGCTTAGACCAACCGCTCCGCCGCAGCGGCTGGGCGGCCTGTTGTGCCCGCCGTATGACGTGATCGACGAAGAGCAGCGTTCCCAGCTGCTCGCCGGCGACGCCGACAACGCGGTGCGGGTGATCCTCCCCCGCGACGGCGCCGACCCCTACGGCACCGCCGCGCGCCGCTTGGACGACATGGTGGCCGCCGGCGCGCTGGCGGTGGATGAGCGCCCGGCGCTGTACGTGTACGAGATGCGCCCGGCGGACGGCGGGGTGACCCGCGGGCTGCTTGGCGCAGCGCAGCTGCGCGACCCCGCGGACGGGGTGATCTTGCCGCACGAGAACACCATGGCCGGCCCGGTGGCCGACCGGCTCGCCCTCATGCGCGCCACCGAAGCCAATCTGGAACCGATCTACCTGGTCTATGACGGCGGCGGCGCGGCGTCCGCGGCGGTCCGCTCCGTGAGCGACGATCCGCCGCTCGCCGCCGCCACCACTGCCGACGGCACCGCGCACCGGCTGTGGGCGCTCACCGACCCGGCTGCACACGCGGCGATCGCAGCCGACCTGGCCAGCCACAGCGCGCTGATCGCCGACGGCCACCACCGCTACGCCACCTACCGGGAGCTGCAGCGCGAGCTGGCCGCCGAACGCGGCGCCGGCCCGTGGGACCGCGGCCTGGCGTTGCTGGTGGACGCCACCAGCTACGGCCCACAGGTGCATCCGATCCACCGCACCGTGGCCGGACTCACTTTCACCGAAGCGATCACCCTCGCTGACGGGACGTTCCGCGTCGATCGCACCGCCGATCTGGCCGACGCGCTCGCGACCCTGGCCGACCCCGCGAACGGCCCCAACCACCCGCGACCCGCCAACCGCCCGGGCCTGCCCAACCAACCGGGCCTCCGCTTCCAACCGAGCCTGGTCCACGAACCGACCCGCGCCGACCGACCCGGGTTCGCCGCCGTGGTGACCGACGGGACCGCCGCCGCCGTCCTCTCCGACCCGGACCCAGCCGCAGTCGCCGCGACCGGCCACCCGGGCGACCCGGACGCGCTCGCCGACCTGGACGTGACAGTGCTGCACCGGTTGCTGGTCGGCCGGGTGTGGGGCCTGCAGGACACCGTGGAGGTCGTCGGCTACGCGCACGCCGTGGACGAGGCGGTCGCCGCCGCCCGGGCGACCCACGGCATCGCGGTGCTGCTGCGCCCCACCCCGGTCAGC
>WQZC01000290.1 GCA_009780925.1 Actinomycetes bacterium
ACCGCGACGCGCCTTTTCGTGAAGGCGATATCAATGGTGCGCCGAGAACCAGGGATGGCGCGATACATGACGCGGTAGCGCAGGCCGCGCCGGTGCAGCTCGCGGCGGATCGCCAGCTCCGGCCCGGTGTCACGGCTCCGATTGGCCTGCATCGAATGCCGGGTGGCCGGGCTGCTCGCCCAGGAGTCTTCGCTCGCCGGGCTGGCCCTGGTGCCCACCGGGCTGACTCTAGGCCAGCGCGAGCGCACCACCGTCGGCGGTTATCCACAGGCCGCCTCGGAGCGTGCCCACGGGGCCGAAAACCACGCGATGATGGGTGTGCCCCGTCCCTGGGCCAGACCGCAGCGATCCGGCTGCGGTCTGGCTGAGAGACGGAGGTGGGAATGGCGAGGACCAAACGGCCTCAGAGGACAGCCGCCGAACGAGTTGCACTGATACTTTTCACAGCGGCGCAACTCGTGTCGGCGATGGCTGAACTGATCCGGTCCGTCAAGGGCTGGTGAGGGCCACTCTCGGGGCAGGCTCCGGCACCACCCGGGGTCTGCCCCCTAATCATCGCACTCCCCGCTCGGCCCGCGCAACGGCGCATGACAGCGCCGATCGGGCGAGCGCCACCGATCAGGCCAACGCGACCAGGCCGGGCTCGGCGGACGAGGCGAGCAGCTCGTGGCGCGGCAGCACCCGCACCGTGTAGCCGAACGCGCCGGTGCGCGCCAGCGGCACCTCGCCCTCGAAGTGTTCCGCCCCGTCCGACTCGCCGGTCGGGGCGAGCGACAGCGTGGTGGCGTCGACCAGCCGGTCCTCGGCGTCGACCATGCCGTAGACCGCCTGCACGTCCACATCCGACGGCGCCAGCCCGCCGAGCGACACCTCCGCGCGCAGCCGCAGCGCGCCGCCGAGCTGGGCGTCCCCACCCAGCTGCGACTCGACGTGCCGCACCCTGACCTCCGGCCAGGCCTGGCGCGCCCGCGCCAGCCAGGCCGCCAGCTCCCGCGCCGGCTGATACCCGTCGGTCGCCATCCGCTCCGCCGCCACTGCGGCCGGGGCGTAGTAGCCGCGCACGTAGTCGCGCACCATCCGGGTGGCGACCGCCTTGGGGCCGAGCGTCTTGAGGGTGTGCCGAACCAGCCGCACCCACCGGGCCGGCGCGGAGCCCGGGTCGTGGTCGTAGAAGCGCGGCACGACCTGATGCTCGATCACGTCATACAGCGACGCCGCCTCGACCGCGTCGCGGTGCGCCGGGTCGGCCACGCCGTCAGCGGTGGGGATGGCCCAGCCGTTCTCGCCGTCGTACCACTCGTCCCACCAGCCGTCGCGGATCGACAGGTTCAACGCCCCGTTCAGCGCGGCCTTCATCCCGGAGGTGCCACACGCCTCCAGCGGGCGCAGCGGGTTGTTCAGCCACACGTCGCAACCCCAGTAGAGGAAGCGGGCCAAGCCGATGTCGTAGTCCGGCAGGAACGCGATCCGGTGCCGCACCTCCGGGTCGTCGGCGAAGCGGACCACCTGCGAGATCAGCGCCTTGCCCACCTCGTCCGCCGGGTGGCTCTTGCCGGCCACCACGATCTGCACCGGGCGCTGGGAGTCCAGCAGCAGCGCCCGCAACCGGTCCGGGTCGTGCAGCATCAGCGTCAGGCGCTTGTAGGATGCGGCCCGCCGGGCGAAGCCGATGGTCAGCGCGTCCGGGTCGAAGGCGGTGGCGATCCAGCCCAGCTCGGCCTCGGCCCATCCGCGCTGGTGCGCCGACTCGCGCAGCCGGCGGCGGATCTCGCCGACCAGCCGCTCGCGCAACTCATGGCGGATGGCCCACAACTCCTCATCGGTGACGCGGTCCACCGCCTGCCATGCGCCGCCCAGCGCGACCCGCTCGGCGCCCATCTCGCGCTCGGCGATTTCCACGATCTCGCGCGCCATCCAGGTCGGCGCGTGCACCCCGTTGGTGACCGCGCCGATGGGCACCTCGGCAGCGTCGAAGCCGGGCCACAAGCCGGCGAACATGTCCCGGCTCACCTGCCCGTGCAGCAATGACACCCCGTTGGCCCGCTGCGCCAGCCGCAACCCCATGTGCGCCAAGTTGAACATCGCCGGGTCGTCCTCGGCGCCGAGCGCGAGCACCCGGTCCCGGGACGGGCCGTGCTGCACGCGGGAGTCCAGCGCGCCCAAATGGGCGGCGACCATGTCCGTTGGGAACCGGTCGATCCCCGCCGGGACCGGGGTGTGCGTGGTGAACACGGTGCCCGACCGGACCGCCGACACCGCCTCGTTGAAGCTCAGTCCCGCCGACTCGTGCAGCTCGCTGATGCGTTCGAAGCTGAGGAACCCCGCGTGCCCCTCGTTGGAGTGGAAGACCTCCGGCGCGGGGGCCCCGCTCGCCGCGCAGTAGGCGCGCAGCGCGCGCACCCCGCCGATGCCCAGCAGCAGCTCCTGCTGGAGCCGGTGCTCGGCATCGCCGCCGTAGAGCCGGTCGGTGACCATGCGCGCGACCGGGTCGTTCTCCTCCAGGTCGGAATCGAGCAGCAGCAGCGGCACCCGCCCCACCTGAGCCACCCAGATCTGGGCCAGCAACGTCCGCCCCTCGGGCAGCCGCAGGCTCACCCGCTCCGGCAGCCCGTCGGCGTCGGTGAGCGCCCGCAGCGGCAGGCCCTGCGGGTCCAGCGGCGGGTAGTGCTCCAGCTGCCATCCGTCCGTCGACAGGCTCTGTTTGAAGTACCCAACCCCGTACAGCAGACCCACGCCGATGATCGGCACGCCGAGATCGGACGCGGCCTTGAGGTGGTCGCCGGCCAGAATGCCCAGCCCGCCGGAGTACTGCGGCAGCACCTCGGCGATCCCGAACTCCGGAGAGAAATACGCCACGCACTCCGGCAGCCGTTCCCCGGCCGCCTGCTGGCGCTGATACCAGCGCGGCTCGGTCAGATAGTCGGTCAGGTCATCGGCGACGTCGTCGAGGCGGCGCAGGAACCGGCGGTCCCGGGCCAGCAGGGC
>WQZC01000291.1 GCA_009780925.1 Actinomycetes bacterium
GCGCAATACCCAGGGCAGGGCTACCCGCAGTCCCCAAGCCAGCCGCCCTACGGCGGGCAGGGCTACCCGCAGCAACCACCGACCGCTCCTAGCTACCCGACGAGCTCGCCAAGCTACCCACAGGCCGAGCCGAGCTATCAACCGACCGCGCCCAGCTACCCGCCGACCGGTCAGCAGCCCTATGGCTCGTCCTACCCCACGCAGACGCTCCCGCCGTCTGGCTACGGCTACGCGCAGAACCCGCCGCCACCGACCGGGCCGACCGCGCCGTCGAAACCATCGCATGGCGGTCGCAACGCGCTGATCGCGGCCGCTGTGGTAATCGTGCTGGTCGCCGCCGGGCTGGTCATCTGGAAGGTGACCGGCAAGTCCAGCAACAAGAACAACGCCAGCACCACCACTTCCGCGCCAGCGACCTCCCCCAGCACGCCGGACTTCACCAGCCAGCCAACCGCTCCGGTCACCCAGTCCGTGCCGACCACGCCGGCCGCGCCGCCCACCGAGCAAACCGCGGTCACCACGCCGCCCATCCCAACCGCGACCGGGAACACCGCCGCCACCGGGACGCTCTCGGTTCCCAACACCATCGGCAGCTTCCACAAGGCCACCGGTGCCACTGCGGACCAGATGCGCTCCGCCATGCAGCAGTCGCTGCAAGGCGCCGGCGGCGACATGTTCGCCAACCCCACCGTCGAGGTGTACTCGGACTCGACCGGCGGCGCCGATGGCATCCCCACCCTCATCCTGTTCGTCGTGCCGCGGGGCAACGCCCAGACGCAGGGCATGAACGACGACCAGCTCACCACCGCGATGCTCTCCGCAGTGACCCAGGACGCCAAGAGCTTCGACGCCGGCTCGCACGGCGGCTCGCTGCGCTGCGGGACCGGCTCCGGGATCGGGTCGGTGTGCGCGTGGTCGGACTCGCAGACCATCGGCTACCTGATGAACGTCGGCGGCGGCAACGCGCAGCAAATGGCCACCATGACCAACCAGGCGCGCGACGGGATCCACTGACCGCTAGGTCCGCACCGTCCACGATGGCCTCGGGCGCCTCGGCGCGCCCGAGGCCATTTGCTTTCCTTGGGGTTGGGACCGTCGCACCGAGCGCGTTGCCGACCCAGCCGCCACTCCATACAATGTTATGTAAAGAAGGTTTCACACAGGTCATATACCATACAAATAACCCCAGAAGGGCTGTTTCATGCCTGAGCCTGGCAACCCGCGCGAAACCCCCAATCATCCCAGTCAACCGACACACGACGGATCCAATCACCCACCGCCAGACAGCTTCCCGTCTGGCTACCCGCCACCGACGGCACCGCCACCGCCCGTGCCACCACCGCCAGCGCCACCCAGCGCGCCGCTAGGCCCGCCACCACCAGCGCCGCCGAGCGCGCCACTACCCGGGCCGCCCCCGCCCACGCCACCGAGCCTGCCCCCATACGGCTATCCCCTGGGCGCGCCCGCGCCGCCGCCCCAACCGCCGCGCAAGAACCGCACCGCACTAATCGCGGCGGCGGTTGCCGCCGTGTTGGTCGCCGCCGGACTGATCAGCTGGCTGGTCATCGGCAACTCCAACAACAAGTCCGACCACGCCGTGCGCACCACGAGCCCAGCCGCGACCGCCAGCGGCTCCCCGGACTTCCCCACCGCACCACCAACCCACGCCACCGAGCAATCGAGCCCGCCACGACCGGAATCCACCGCCCCCACCACCGCGACCACCACCGTCGGACCGATCGCCGCGCCCGAGTCGATCGGCGAGTATCGGCTCGTCACCGGCGCCCTCGCCGACCAGATCCAGCAGGCGATCCAAGCCGAGTTGACCAGCGGCAGCGTTGAAGCCGCGATCCTGAGCAACGCCACCATCGCCGTCTACACCAACACCGGCAGCGCGCCCCCGCTCATCCTGCTCGCCCTGCCGCGCGACCACGTCAACAGCCTGCCTCAAGTCGCCGGCCTGAGCGACACCGAGATCGCCAGCAGCCTGATGGAAGGCTTCCTCGGCAAGACCACCGCCGCCCCACCGGGGCCACACGGCGGCGCGCTGCAATGCGGTGACGGGAGCGCCGACACCGGACCCGGTTGCGGATGGTCGGACGCCAAGACCATCGGCATGCTCGTGTCGACGGCGCCCGGCGCCATCGCGCACGACATGGCCGACCTCGCCAATCAGGTCCGCGACACCATCAGCTGACCCGGAACACACCCACCGCCTCCGCCGCCCGCGCCGCTACCGCAGCGCGCGTGGCGTCGCCGGATGTGTCCCCGCGGTCACCAGATCGGCGACCGCCTCGCGCGGCACCCGGTGGGTCACCAGCCCTTCCCCCACCAGCACCGCGTCCGCGCCAGCGGAGGCGTACTCGATCAAATCCAGTTTGCCGCGCACGCCCGACTCGGCGACCTTCACCACGTTGGCCGGCAACCCGGCCGCGATCCGTGCGAACGTGGACCGATCCACCTTCAGGGTGCGCAAGTCGCGGGCGTTCACCCCGATGACGCGGGCGCCCGCGTCCAACGCCCGCGACGCCTCCTGCTCGGTGTGCACCTCGACCAGGGCGGTCATGCCGAGCGACTCGACCCGCTCAGCGAGCCCCACCAGCGCGTTCTGATCCAGCGCCGCGACGATCAGCAACACCATGTCCGCGCCGTGCGCGCGCGCCTCGTGGACCTGGTACGACCCGATCACAAAATCCTTGCGCAACACGGGCACCGACACGGCGGCGCGCACCGCGTCGAGATCAGCCACCGAGCCCCCGAAGGATCGCTCCTCGGTGAGCACGCTGATCACCCGCGCGCCACCGGCCTCATACTCGCTGGCGAGCGCGCCCGGATCGGCGATGGGCGCGAGCGGACCGGCCGACGGGCTGCGCCGCTTCACCTCGGCGATGACGCCCACCCCGGGTTGCAGCAACGCGGCCAGCGCGTTGCGGGTCGGCGGGGCGGCGGCGGCAGCGGCCTTGACCTGATCCAA
>WQZC01000292.1 GCA_009780925.1 Actinomycetes bacterium
ACAGCTTGTGGTGAGACCTTCGGCGCCGGCTGCCACCAGAGCACGACCCGCGTCAACAAAGCTGTCCAGAAGGCCAGTCGTGTAGTCGCCGCGCTTTGCGTGCGTCACCCGAGTTCCGGATGCGCCATCAACCATCGCGTAGAGCACAGGAAAGGGCCACGTTGCCGCGTGCCCGATGTCCCCACGAATCCGTGGAAATTTTGTGTCCAGCATGAGAACGCCGACGGTCGCACCGTAAACGTTCTTACCTCCGCGCAGTACAGTAGTAGTCATTCGTCAACTCCGGTTTGTGATCCGTCTGAGGTTCTGAGGAGTCGTTACTGGATTCGCTTTGCGCGCCCAAACACAGCCCATTGAACGACGCCGACTGCGATCAGCGTCGTAGCGTCGGCGGCCCCACGACTGCTGGTCGCCGTACGTTCGCCTCTAGACTGTTTCAGCTGGTGCACCGGTGCAGCTTGGACGATGGCAGAACTGTAGCACCGCCCTGCACTAAGCGCAAGAGGTTTCTCAGTTCGATTGAGACGCAGACTGTTGGGGTTCGCCGAATTACGGTACGTAACCGCACCGTGGCAGTGTGTGGGTTTTGTGTTAGATTTCGGACTGTCCACCCGTCCCGGCGCGCACTACGAGCAGATCTCCGGCTCGTGCGGTGGTCCTGCCGCTGGGCGGAAGGCAACACGCCAGGGCGTTGTGAGCCGGGTTGCGAGCGGGTATGCCCCAAATGGGTTCACGTAGTCTAGGTATGGAAGCCGGCGGGGCCTCGGAACGGTCGGCGCGCAACCGCTCGGTGCGCATGTGATAGCCAGTTCCCGGTTATGGGCCCTTGGCGTTGATAGTTAGCTCTGGCGGAGCCGTGGCCGGGCCCGCTCGTTCGCCGCGACCAGGGAGTGGACGCATGATCTGTGCGCGGGCTGCTCCGACCGGCTCGGCACAGGTGCCCTCGGTGGCAATCCATGATGCGAAGGGCAACAATCACGTCTGCCGGCGGCGGGTGGGGGCGGCCCCGGCCCCGATCGCGACCATGGCGGCGATCGCGACCAAGGCGAGCGCGATGTGGTGCGGGGCCACGCCGGCGGAGCCGCCGGTGGCGGGGAGCACGAACGCCGGGATGTCCGTCACGGTCAGCACCCACCACCCGTCAGCGGCTGGCGCGGAGCCCTGCTCTCCTGGGGCGGCGCTGGCCAGCGGGTCGGTGCCGGGGAGGGTGATGAGGCCGCCGGGAGCGACGGTGAATTGGACCGGCTCAGCCAGCAAGTTGAATCCGCCCGGGGCCTTGGTCTCAAGGAGCCAGTAGGTGCCCGGCAGCAGGTTCGTGCCGTTCACACGCCACCAGCAGTCCTCGCAACCCACCGGCCCCGCGGGCGTCCAGGTCAGCCCGGTGACCGGCGCGCCCATGGATCCGTTGTCGTCGAGGCGCAGCTCCCAGCCCGAGCCGGGCAGCGGCTGATAGCTGTCCCGTTTGGCGATGTAGAGCGTGATCGGGGTGAGCGTGTTCTCGGCGGTGCAACTGATCCGCCCGTCGACGGGAGCGGTGAACTGCCACCCGGCGGCGGGGTCGGCGTCGGGCAGGTCGCACTCCACGGTGGCCTGGTAGCCGGTGGCGGCGGCCTCGGTCAGCGTGTACGACTGCCCGGGGGTGAGCCCCGCCCAGACCGCGGGCGCGTCGCAGTTGGCTCCGGTGCCGTGCACGGTCCGCTGCGGCCCGCCGGTCGGCGCATCGCCCCCGGCACCGGTCGGGGCGAGCGCGAAATCGAACGACCACGGGTAGTCCGTGCCGACGCCGACCACCTTCTTGGTGAGGGTGACGGTGGCGCGGGCGGCGGTGTTGGTGAACACGCAGGTGGCGTTGCCGCCAGCGGGCAGGTCGACGCTGACACCGCCGGTCACGCGACGGGACGTGTCCGGCAGCGGGGCGCCGTTGGGATCGGTCAACGAGCACACCACCGTGCTCAGGGTCCAGCCCGGAGGCTGGTCCTCGGTCACGTCGTAGGTCCCGTCTTGCAGGGTCGGGCTGATCCAGGTCGCCAACGGCGCCGCCGGGTCACCGGGATCATCCGGCGCCGGGTTCAGCACGAACGAGGTGTCAGACGCCGGGTTGGTGGTCGACCCCAACTGGAAACCGAAGTCCTGACTGTAGTTATCGGGGTCGGACATTTTGATGACAGTGATCCGCCCCGGGGTGGCGTTGGCGTAATAACAGTCCACCACCGCGCCGGGCGTGACGTCGAAGTCGGCGGTTCGGCCCGTGAACGCGACGGTCCGCGTCCGCCCGCTCCCGTCGCTGTCGATGTCGCAATACAGCTCCGTCAACAGCGTGGCGTTCCCGGCGGAGTCTTGCTGCCCGGACGGCTCGGTCACCGAGTAGTGCCCCGGGGCGACATCGGTGAATGTCTTGGTGTAGCCGCGCCCGTCCCCGACCGGGGTCGCGATCGAGAAATCGTTCCCGCCGGCCCAGGTGCCGGTGAAGTCGAAGGAGCCACCCACGCCGCCGGGCCCGCGGTACTGCTTGGTGATGGTGATGGCGCCGAACTCAGTGTTGGTGAAATCGCAGCGCACGTCGGCGTTGTTCACCGTGGTCACCGCCACGCTTTGCCCGTCAGCCCCGGGGACCGGGTTCCCGTTGGCGGTGCAGGAGATCTCCGGATCGCCCATCCACCCGCTCGGGATCGCCTCACTGATGTCCACTTGGCTGCCGGGCGCATACAAATAGGTGACCGAGTCCCCGTCGCCCAGTTGCGGGGTTTCGGCGGCGCCGCCCGGGCTGGCCCCGCTGTGGGTGAGCGTGAAGTCGAACTTCTGCGCCGCCCCGGCGGGCAAGGTGTGCTTGGTCACCGTGACCGTCGAGGTGCCGTTGGTGATGACGCAGTCGGTTTCCATCAGCGGGAAGACCGCGAACGTGTCGTCGGACCCGGTCAGGTGGTAGGTCACCGGCCCGTCGGGTGACTGCGCGGTGCACACTATGGACTC
>WQZC01000293.1 GCA_009780925.1 Actinomycetes bacterium
ACAGCGCCGACTTCGACCCCGCCGACCTCCTCGTTGTCAAATCAACAGCCAACAACCCCACGACCAACCCGACCGCGCCAGCCGACCCCGACGAGCCGCCACCCTTCTAAGCCACCACGAACCGCGCACCTCGCGCCCGAGCCCATAACCCAACTGACCCGACGCGCGACCTCGCCCGGACGCGCTCCGGGTTCGGGTGCGCTCGTCGCCGGGGGCCGGACGGCGATGGCGCCCTGGCAGGGCGAGGCGGCCATGCTGACGCGTCAGCCGGTTCATGTGGCCACCGCCACTCAAGCGCGGTCGTTGGCGGCCGAGATCCGCGCCAGGCGACCGCAGCGTTGATCTCGGACGCGCTCAAGCGCGCGGCGGAGGCGGGGCTGCTCGGCCTTTCCGCGGCAGCGACCAGCAGCGCCGCCAGCGGCGCGGTGTTCCACCTCATCGCCGGCCGACGTTGTGCTGGCCCGCGCCGCCCCAACAGCCCACGCGGCCGGCCGCTCCGTCACCGGCCATGTTCGAATAGCGGCGCGCCGCGCCCGCCGTCCCGAAGCCATCCCCGCCGCCCGGCAACGCCGCGACCGGGGGTACCGCTCCAGTCCCCGTCTCCGCGCGCGCCGCAGGCGCGCCCGTTTTCCTCGACGAGGACGAGCAGGTCCGGTTCGACGTGCGCCCGGAGGGGGCGCGCAAAGTCCCCGCCCACCACAAAGCCGAGCTGCCCTTGGGCCGGCACGAGATCGGCCCGGGCTTCCTGCGATCGGTGCGCGAGCTGCAAGCGATCTCCCGGGGCGAGGTTGTCGAAGTGGCGGTCGAGGTGCTCACCGGGCTGGCGGAGCAGTCCACCGCCCGCGAGCTGCGCCAGCGGCGCCCCCACGGCACCCGCGGCGCGCCCACCCGCACCCGACCGGACGGCGCGACCGCCTGGCGCGACCGCCTGGCGCGTCGCACTGCGAGTCAAGACCCCGAGCGCGCGCCGGCTGCACATCAAGCGTCGGCGCCAACGCCGCCATGCCAGCCAAGAGCCCGAGCGCGCGCCGGCTGCACTTCTGGAGGCGACCCGGCGGAACCGTCGAGCTGGCCCGGGTGACCGTGCGCGACGACTTCACCGCATAGCGGCCGGCCCGCCGGTCGCGCCGGTCGCGTGGGTCGTCGTCCCCCGCCGCCCTGGCCAGACGGACGCCAATGCGGCGACGCCGAAAATACGGTTGCGCCCGAAAGTAGTCTTCGGTTGTGACGATGCGTGATCTTGGCACCCGGGCACTGGAGACCGCGCGGCTGCGGCTGCGCCCGTTAACCGCCGGCGACGCGGAGGACATGTTCGCCAACTGGGCTTGCGACCCCGAAGTCACCGCCTTCCTGACCTGGCAACCACATGCCAGCGCCAAGGAGACCCGTGAGGTGCTCACCGCATGGGTCGCTCACTATGACGACCCGTCCTACTACCACTGGACCATCGAGTCACGCGAGGCGGCCACGCTGATCGGCACCGTCGGGGTCGTCGGCGCGGACGCCGCCATCGAGATGAAAGAGATCGGCTACTGCCTGGGCCGCCCCTGGTGGGGCCGCGGCTACGCCAGCGAAGCGCTCGCCGCCGTGATCGAGTACCTATTCGACGACGTCGGGGCGAACCGGATCGAGGCCCAGCACGACCCAGCGAACGTGGCGTCGGGACGGGTGTTGGCCAAGTGCGGCATGCGCCAGGAGGGCATCCTCCGGGACCGGCAGCGCTGCAACCGGGGCATCGCAGACGCCGTCATGTGGGCCATCCTCGCGAAGGACTACCGCCGTCCCACGTGATGATCAAGCGAAAGCGCCAAGCGCCTTGGCGATAACGCTTGGTCATCGACTATGGGGGGCGAGGACGACGGGGGGCGTGGACGACGGGGGCGAGGACGATGGGTCGCGAGGAGGCGGGCGGCGGGCGGGTTTGCGCGGACGGGGGTGGCAGGACGGGACCGGTCAGTGCGTGCGGGTGACCATGGTGTCGGCGACCAGCTCGAAGGCGCGCCGGGCCGGGACATCCGGCAGCTCGGCCAGCATCGCCCGCGCCGAGGCGACGTACTGCGCCAGCGTCGCGCGCGCCTGGTCGAGCGCCGGTGAGGAGCGCAGCAGCGCCAGCGCCTCGGCGTGCTCGGCCTCGTCAGTGATCGGCCGACAGACCAGGGACCGCAACCGCGCCGAGGCCGGGTCGGCCGAGGCCAGCGCGCACAGCACGGGCAGCGTCGGCACGCCCTCGCGCAGGTCGGTGCCCGGCGTTTTGCCCGACTCGGTGGAGTCGGAGGCGATGTCCAGGATGTCGTCGGAGATTTGGAACGCGACCCCGATCTGCTCGCCGAACCGGCGCACCGCCTCGATCTGCCCGGTCGGCGCCCCGGCGAACATCGCCCCGAACTCGGCCGAGGTGGCGATCAGCGAGCCGGTCTTGTCGGCCAGCACCGACAGGTAGTGCTCGATCGGGTCCGCGCCATCGGCTACGCCGATGGTCTCGTGGATCTGCCCGGTGACCAGCCGCTCGAAGGTGCGCGCCTGGACCCGGACCGCATATGGGCCCAGATCGGCGAGGATGTCCGAGGCCCGGGAGAACAGGAAATCGCCGGTCAGGATGGCGACGGTGTTGTCCCATCGGGCGTTCGCCGACACCGCGCCGCGGCGCATCACCGCCTCATCCATCACGTCGTCGTGGTACAGCGTGGCCAAGTGGGTCAGCTCGACCACCACCGCCGCCGAGACCACCTCGGCCGCGCTTGGGTCGCCGAAGTGCGCCGCCAGGATGGTGACCAGCGGGCGGAACCGCTTGCCGCCCGCCTCCACCAAGTACCGGCCCGCCTCGATCAGGAACGTGTCGTCGGTGCGCACCGCCTCGCGCAACGCGGTTTCCACCGCCGCCAGGCCAGCCCGCACCGACGCCGCCAGCTCAGCGTCGGCGAATGCCATCGGATCGATGTCGCTCACCTC
>WQZC01000294.1 GCA_009780925.1 Actinomycetes bacterium
CCCCGCGACCCAGCCCTCTCCCTCCCCGGCCGCCGTCCCTCCCCCTGCCCCTGCCCTCGCCCCCGCTCCCGCAGCTCCTCCCGCGACCGCGCCACAGCCGCCCGACGACCTCACTCCCGAGCAACGAGCCCTGCTCGCCCGCATAACCGGGAACCCGGCCGCCTGAGCGCTCGGGTCGGGGCCGCCCCGCCAGGCGGCCCCGACCCGGCCCGCGAGAAAGGAACAGAGAATGACGACACCGCCGTCACCCGCCGCCGGCTCTGCGGCGACCACAACCGTCCGCCGCCGGCGGGGCTCTGTCACGCTCACCGCGACACCCGACGGCTACGCGATCGACGTCGCCCCTGACAACCCCCGCTCGCGCGGCTACGCCTTCCGCGCGCCGCGCTGCGCCTGCGAGCAGGACCTGCGGGCCGATCGCGAGCGGCGCCTGGCTGCCGCGACAGCCGACTGGCGCGAGCGCGCCGCCAAAGCGGAGGCCGCGGGCCGCTCGTTCGCGGCGCCTTTAACCGCGCCTCCGGAGCCGAAAAAGCTGTGCCCCAAGTTCGCGCCCCCGAAGCCCATGGTGGCGATGGACATCAACCTAAGAAGCGCATACAGCCGCGCGCCGGCGGTCCCCGGAGCCGTCTGCGCAGGGAAATGCCGCCTGCGCCACTGCCCCAACTGGGGGCACGAGGACAAGATCCGCGCGCTGTTCGCGGCCCTTGTCGCGCAGCACGACTCCCCGCCGCCGAAATCCCGGCCGCTCCCCCGGTTCGCCAACCGCTCCACAGGCCGGCTGACTGAGAGCGGGCGCGCGGACCACTCCGCCTGGCTGGCCGAGAACGCCCCCGGGACCGACGACCCGTTCGCGGCGCGCGGGCGATGAGCGCGACCGCGCTCCCGATGCCCGTGGGGAAGGCCCGCGAACTGGCCGGCAGAGGCGCGGCGGCGGGACACGACGTGCGCGTCACCCAGGTCGGCTTCCAGTGGATCGCCGAGTGCCTGGCCGGGTGCTTCGAGCGGCGCTGCGCCAGCGAGCTGGCGGCCACCCGGACCGGACTGGACCATCTGACGAAAGTTCTGGGATGACGATGGGCGTGGCCGCCGAGCTGACGGCGGACGAGACCCGGATCGCGCTGGTGGCCGCCGGCGCCGTCGAGGACGTCAGAGCCGTCGCGGGACGGCTGGGCGCGCTCACGCCGCTGATCAAGCCCACCGAGCCACGGGGCGGGCTGGTCATGCCCGCCACGTGGCCGGCCGTTGTGCAGCTGGCCTCGGCGCTCGGCGACGGCTGGCGGCCAGGCCCCCGCCTGCGCGAGTGGGCCGGCCGGGAGGCCGCGCGTCGCTCCGCCCCGCCTGCCGCCGCGCTGCGCGCGCCCGTCCCCGACGGACTCGTCCCCCGCCCGTACCAGATCGCCGGGGCGCGGATGATCGCCGCCACCGGCCGGGCACTGATCCTCGACGAGCCCGGCACCGGCAAGACGGTCACCGCGATCCTCGGCCTGTCCGAGCTGATCGCGGAGGGGACCCGCGCGCTGCCCGTCCTGGTGATCTGCCCGGCGGGCGTCGTGGACCCGTGGGTGGTCGCCTTCCGCTCGTGGGCCCCGCGCCTGCGCGCGATCGCCTGGCGAGGCGGGCCGGCGCGGCGGAGGGCGCTCGCCGGGACCGCCGACGCCTACGTCGCCAGCTACGACACCGCGCGCGTCGACGCGGCCGGCCCGGACCCGGCGCGGGCGCCACTGGTCGCCCTCGGCGCCCGCGCGCTGGTCGTCGACGAGCACCACATGATCAAGAATCCGCGCGCGGCGCGCACCGCCGCCGTTCTCCGGCTGGCGCGCGGCGCGGAGGCGCTTATCACTCTGTCGGGCACCCCCATCACCCACCACCCCGGCGACCTGTGGCCCGCGCTGCGCTGCCTCGCGCCCGGCGCCTGGCCGTCCCGCGAGCGGTGGGTGAACCGCTACTGCGTCCAGGGGGTCGCGGACTACGGCGAGGCGATCCTGGGGCTGGACCCCGGCATGGAGCCCGAGCTGCGGCTCGCGTTGCGCGGCCAGCACCGCAGGGTCGCCAAAGCCGATGTGCTCGCCCAGCTGCCACCGAAGGTCTACTCGCTGCGAACCGTTGAGCTCCCGCCGCGCTGGCGGAAGGCCTACGACGACATGGAGGCCGACATGCTCGCCGAGCTGCCCGACGGCGGCGAGCTCTCTGTCATGAGCGCGCTGGCCCGGCTCACCCGGCTGTCCCAGCTGGCCAGCTCGGCGGCCGAGGTCGCCGCCGCCGACGGGCGCGGAGCCGACGGATCCGAGCGCCAGCGCGTCTCGGTGCGGCTCAAAGCCCCGAGCTGGAAGGTCGACGCGCTGCTGGAGGTCCTGGCCGAGCGGCCCGGGCAGGCGGCGGTCGCGTTCGCGCCGTCCCGCCAGCTGATCCTCCTGGCCGCCGACGCGGCGAGAGCCGCGGGCCTGCGCGTCGGGCTCGTCATCGGCGGGCAGTCGATGGCCGAGCGCGCCGCGACGGTGGCCGCGCTCCAACGCGGCGCGCTGGACCTGGTTTGCGCGACCACGGGGGCCGGCGGCACCGGGCTCACCCTCACCGCCGCTTCGACCGTCGTGTTCCTGCAGCGCCCGTGGTCGCTGGTCGAATCCATCCAAGCGGAGGACCGCTGCCACCGCATCGGCTCCGAGCGGCACGCCAGCGTCGAGGTCATCGACATCGTCGCGGCGCGCACCGTGGACTCCCGCGTGCGCGCAGCGCTGCGCGAAAAGGCCGGCCAACTGGCCGACTTGGTGCGCGACCCCCGAATCGTCGCCGAGCTGCTCGGCGGCGCTGCCGCCCGCGAGGCGAGGAAGGACGAGTGATCGCGATCAGCACGCTGGTGATCGGCGTGGACCCCGGCGGGACCACCGGGCTGTTCTGGTTCGAGGCCTTGGACTGCGGGACGCCGCTCGGCCTCCCGGGCGCCGTC
>WQZC01000295.1 GCA_009780925.1 Actinomycetes bacterium
AACCGCCCCCAGACCTTCCAGGAGTTCCTCAGCATCACGCCGCAACTCGTGTTCGTGTCGGCCACCCCCGGCGAGTACGAGCGCACGCACTCGCCGCGGGTGGTCGAGCAGATCGTGCGGCCGACCGGGCTGGTGGACCCGGAGGTGGTGGTCAAGCCGACCAAAGGGCAGATCGACGACCTGGTGGCGGAGATCCGCGAGCGGGCCGGGCGCGACGAGCGGGTGCTGGTCACCACGCTGACCAAGAAGATGGCCGAGGACCTGACCGACTACCTGCTGGAGCTGGGCATCCGGGTGCGCTACCTGCACTCCGAGGTGGACACGCTGCGCCGGGTGGAGCTGCTGCGCGAGCTGCGCCTGGGCGAATACGACGTGCTGGTCGGGATCAACCTGCTGCGCGAGGGGCTCGACCTGCCCGAGGTGTCGCTGGTGTCGATCCTGGACGCCGACAAGGAGGGGTTCCTGCGCTCGGGCACCTCGCTGATCCAGACGATCGGTAGGGCGGCGCGGCACGTCTCCGGGCAGGTGCACATGTACGCCGACGCGATGACCCCGTCGATGCGGCACGCCATCGACGAGACCAACCGGCGGCGCGCCAAGCAGGTGGCCTACAACCGCGAGCGGGGCATCGATCCGCAGCCGCTGCGCAAACGGATCGCCGACATCACCGACCGGCTCAGCCGGGAGGCGGAGGACACCGAGGCGTTGCTGGCGGCGCCCACCGGGGGGTCCGGGCGGTCGCAGTCGCGCGGCAAGTCCTCCACTCGCGGCCGGGGCGCGACCGGGGTCGGGTCGCCGGGGGTGGTCGGGGTCGGCGTCGGCGGGCGCGCCGGGGGTGGGCTGGATGTGTCGGCGATGCCGCGCGCCGAGCTCGCCGACCTGATCGGGGGGTTGAACGAGCAGATGCTCACCGCCGCGCGGGAGCTGCAATTCGAGCTGGCGGCCCGGCTGCGCGATGAGATCGCCGAACTGAAAAAGGAACTGCGCGGCATGGACGCCGCCGGGGTGGGGCGAGAAACCGTGCCGGACGCCGCCGGGGCCGGGGGCAAGCCTCGGCTGCGCCTGATTCGCGGCGGCGCGGCCGGCGACGAGCCGGCGACGAAGAATGGCGCGCGCGCCAAGGCGGGCGACACGCGCGGGAAAGACGGCGGCGCGCGCGCGAAACCGGGTGGTTCGGGGCGCCAGCCGGGTGGTTCGGGGCGCCAGCCGGGTGGTTCGGGGCGCCAGCCGGGTGGTTCGCGGCCCAAGTCGGGCGCCTAGTTCGCGCGCGCACAGCACAATGCGGTTAACTAATTAATTGTGACGCAGAGCAGACGATCCAATGAGCGTGGCACCGCTCAAGAGCGGCTCGCCGCCAAGCGGGCGGCGGCCGCCGCCGCGAAAGCCCAGGCGGCCCGGCGCAAGCGGATGCTGATGATCCTCGCCCCGGTGGTGGTGGTCATCGTGGTCCTCGGGGTGTTCTTCGGGGTGTACTACGGCACCAAGGGCGGCAGCAAGAAGCCCTCGGCCAACACCACGCCGACGGGGACGTCCGCCACTGGCACCTCCGCGCCGACCGGCGGGTCGCTCGCCGGGCCGGGCGCGGACGCGGCGATGCTGGCCAAGGTCGTCAATGTGTCGGCGTCGGTGCTCGACCAGGTGGGCGCGGGCACGACCAGTGGCGGGCTGCAGCCAGCCGACGGCGACCCGGTGACCGGCCCGTCGGGCAAGCCGCTCGTGCTCTACGTGGGAGCCGAGTTCTGCCCGTTCTGCGCCGGCGAGCGCTGGCCGGTGGTGGTCGCGCTGTCCCGGTTCGGCACCTTCACCGGGTTGGGGGAGACCACCTCGTCGTCGACGGACACCTACCCGGACACCGCGACGCTGAGCTTCCACGGCTCGTCGTACACAAGCGCCTACATCGATTTCACCGGCATCGAGAGCTCGGACCGCGAGCAGAAGCCCCTCGACACGATCAGCCCGTCCGACCAGGCGATCTTCCAGAAATACAGCCCAAAGGGATACATCCCGCTGGCCGTGTTCGGCAACCAGTTCTACTCCGGCGGGGCGTCGTTCGATCCCGGCGTCCTGCAGGGCAAGACCCAGGCGCAGATCGCGGACGCGCTATCCGACCCGACCTCGGCGATCGCGCAGGCGATCGATGGCAGCGCGAACATGTTGACCGCAGCCATCTGCAAGATGACCGATGGCCAGCCGGCGGCGGTGTGCCAATCCGCCGGGGTGCAGGCCGGCGCGGCGAAGCTGCCGCAGAAGGCGAGCTGAGATCGGAGCGATGGCCAAACGGAAGCAGCCCTCCCCGGGCAAACGGCCCGGCGGCCGGCCGGCTGCCCCGAAACGGCCCAGCGGCCGCCCGGTCGCGGCCAACCGGTCGCCCGCGGGCAAGGCGGCCGTGAGCAGGCAGCCGTCGGGCCAATCGCCTTCGGGGACGGAGCCGGCGGGCAAGGCGCCTTCGGGCAAGACGCCTTCAGGCAAGGCGGCAGCAGCCCAAAGGCCTTCGGCGGAGGTCGCGCCGGGTGTGGGATCCGAGCGGTCCGGCTGGTTCGGCTTGCCGTCGTTCGTCATCACCATCATCGGCGCGGCGATCGCGGTGTACTTGACGGTGGACCATTTCGACACCGGCGCGGTGCCGCTGGCCTGCCCGGCGACCGGCATCATCAATTGCGCGAAGGTGACCGACAGCTCGTGGTCCTACCTGGTCGGCGTCCCGGTCGCGGTGCTGGGCCTGATCTATTTCGTGGCGATGGCGGTGCTGTGCTCGCCGCCGGCGTGGCGGATCCGCTCGCTGGCCGTCGTCGAGCTCGGCCGGGTGCGGTTCGGCTGGGCGAAGCTCGGTTGGGTCAAGCTAGATCTGATCCGTGTGCTGGGGGCCGTCCTCGGCGTCATCTTCGCGCTCTACCTGGTGTGGGCCGAGCTGTTCCGCATCGA
>WQZC01000296.1 GCA_009780925.1 Actinomycetes bacterium
TGGAACCCGCACCAGGCCGGTTGGCGGTCCGGGGTCCCGTGTGTGCCGGCCGCATCGGAGGCCGCAGCGGCGGTCCCACCGGACGGAGCCAGCCAGTGAGCCTCGACGTGGTCCGCCCTGACTCAGCCGGCTCCGACCCCGTGCGACCGGGCGCCGCGCCCGCCGGGCTGGAAGTGCGCGGGCTGAACGTGCAATATGGCTCCGGGCGCGGCGCGCACAAGGTGATCAACGACCTGTCGCTGTCGATCGCCACCGGCCAGGTGCTCGGCCTGGTGGGCGAGTCCGGCTCCGGCAAATCGACCGTGGCCCGGGGCCTGCTCGGTCTGACCACCGCCACCGGCGCCGTCGCTGTTGGCGGTCAGATCTTGCACACCAAGCCGGCCATCCGCCGCGCTCGCAACATCCAGATGATCTTCCAGGACCCGTACGCCTCGCTGAACCCCAGAATGACCATCGGCGCGATCATCGCCGAGGCGCTGGTGGTGCGCCCCGAGCTCGGCCGCGCCGAGCGCCGGGCCGAGGTGAGCCGGTTGCTCGAACTCGTCCTACTCGACCCTGACGTCACCGACCGGCTACCGGGCCAGCTCTCCGGCGGGCAGCGGCAGCGGGTCGCCATCGCCCGCGCGCTCGCCGCCAGCCCCAAAGTCATCGTCGCCGACGAGATCACCTCCGCGCTGGACGTCTCGGTGCAGGCCCAGGTGCTCAACGTGCTGCGCGGGGTGCTGCGCCACGAGCAGCTCTCGGTGCTGTTCATCTCCCACTCGCTGGCCGTGGTCCGCTACATCAGCGACCACATCGCCGTCATGCACGACGGGCGGATCGTGGAGACCGGCGCCACCGAGGACGTGATCACCGCGCCGCAGCACCCCTACACGCGGGCGCTGTTGGCCGCCGTGCCCACCCTGGACGGCGCGCCGATCCAGGACACCTCGTGGCTGCCGATCGCCGGTCCGCAGGAGGCCGGGCCGCTGGCCACCGGCTGCCCATACCGCGCCCGGTGCCCGGTCGGCCCGGCGGCGCGCGACGACCGGTCCGACTGCGCGACGGTGGACCCCGCGCTGGACGCGGCCGGTCGGGTCAATCAGGCGACGTGCCTATTCGCCCGGCCCCGCCGCTAACCTTCGCGCCCGCGTCCGCCCCACCCAATCGTCACCCCACGGCTGCCCACCGATGCCCAGTCTCACCCGGGCAGCGCGGCCAGCGCGGCCTCAATACGGCTGATCTCCGCCTCGGCGGCGGCCAGCCGATCGCGCACCTTCGCCACCACCGCCGCCGGGGCCTTGCCAGTGAACGCCTCGTTGGCCAGCTTGCCGGCGTTGGTGTCGCGTTCCTTGCGCGCGGCGGCGAGATCCTTGCCCAGCCGGGCCCGCTCGGCGGCGACGTCGATCGCGGCGGACAGGTCCAGCTCGACGCGCAACCCACCGGCCAGCGCCAGCGACGCGGTGGCCACGAAACCATCCCCGGGCATTTCCAGGCGCGCCAGCGACCGGGCGGCAGCCTCATCAAGGACCAGCCCGCCGTCCGTCGGACGGATGACCCGCGCCGGCACCCGCTGCGACGGCTTGACGCCCTGGTCGGAACGGAACCGGCGCAGCTCGGTGACCGCGGACCGCAGCGCGGCCACCCGCGCCTCGGCCTCCGGATCGGCACGGGACGGGTCAGCGACCGGCCACGACGCGACGACCAGCGACTCACCACCGGTCAGCGCGGTCCACAGCGCCTCGGTGACGAACGGCGCCATCGGGTGCAGCAGCCGCGTCAGCACGTCCAGCACCTCGCCGAGCACCCGCCGCGTGGTCGCCGCTGCCGGCTCCGGGGCGCTGGCCAGGGTGTATTTGGCCAGCTCCAGGTACCAGTCGCACACCTCGTCCCAGGCGAAGTGGTACAGCAGGTCGGCGATCTTGGCGAACTCGAACCGCTCGTACAGCGCGTCCGTCTCGGCGATGACGGCGTGCAACCGGGAGATGATCCAGGCGTCCGCGCCGGCTAGCTCGCGCGGCAGGTCGCCGGACACGGTGGCCCCGTTCATCAGCGCGAACCGGGTCGCGTTCCACAGCTTGGTGCAGAAGTTGCGCGCCCCGACCACCCATTCCTCGTTGACCGCCTGGTCCGCGCCGGGGTTGGCGCCTTGCAGCAGCGAGAAGCGCACCGCGTCGGCCCCGTAGTTGTCGATCCACACCAACGGGTCGATCACGTTGCCGCGCGACTTGGACATCTTTTTGCCGCTCGGGTCGCGCACCAGCCCGTGCAGCAGCACGGTGCGGAACGGCACACTGGCGTCGACGCCGTCCTCGCCGACCCGCCCGGCCATCCCGTACAACCCGAACAGCATCATCCGCACGACCCAGAAGAACAAGATGTCGTAGCCGGTCACCAACACCGTGGTCGGGTAGTAGGCGCGCAGATCCGGTGTGTCCTCCGGCCAGCCGAGGGTGGAGAACGGCCACAGCGCCGAGGAGAACCAGGTGTCGAGCACATCGGTGTCCTGGGTCCAACCGTCGGGCGGGGTCTCCCCCGGGCCGACGCAGACCGTCTCGGCGCCGTCCGGGGAGTACCACACGGGGATGCGGTGCCCCCACCACAGCTGCCGGCTGATGCACCAGTCGCGCAGCGAGTCCACCCACTGGAAGTAGCGCGGCGCGAGCGACGCCGGCTCGATCGCCACCCGCCCGTCGCGCACCGCGTCGCCGGCCGCCTTGGCCAGCGTCGCCACGCGCACGAACCATTGCAGCGACAGCCGCGGCTCGACGGCGGTGTCGCAGCGCGAGCAGTGCCCCACCGCGTGCGAGTAGGGCCGGCGCTCAGCGACGATCCGGCCCTGGGCGCGCAGGTCGGCGACCACGGCGGCGCGGGCCGCCAGCCGGTCCATCCCCTGGTATGGCCCGGGCGCGGTGACGGCGGCGCGCTCGTCCAGGATCGCCA
>WQZC01000297.1 GCA_009780925.1 Actinomycetes bacterium
GCGGCGCGCCCTGAACGCGCCGGCCGGCCACCCGGTTGGCCCCCGCCGCTCCCACGTTTCGGGCACTGGCGGCGGGGGTCGCTCATCTCCTCATGACGCGCCCCCCTCGACCGCTGCCGACGTGGCGGGGCCACCGGCGGGGTAGTCCCGCAGCTCATTGATAAGGCCCATGACGAACTCCTGGTCCTCGGCCGTCGCCTCGAACATGTTCACGTCATAGGTCATCGTGACCGTCCCGCCGGACCGCAGTGTGACGGTTCGGGTGTGCCCGGACGCGCTGCGGTTCGCCGCCGAGGCCGCATCGGATTGGCCTCCGCCGGCCTTCCGGGCCGGTGGTTTGCGCGCGCCAGTCCGGGAGCTCGCGCCGCGCGGGGCTTTGGCCACTGACCACAGGCTGCTCGTCGGCAACTCGACGTAGGCCATGCCCGACAAGAAGAAGCGGATGGCTTTGGTGCGGGACTCGCCATTGAGCCGCAGGAACGCCGCGCCGAACGCCTCGCTCAACTCGCCGCTGGTGGTGTTCGAGGTTCCCAACTCGACAAGCGTCGGATATCGCTCCTTTAGGAGGTCACCCATCTTCCGCTTCCGGGTCCCGGGGTCGGAGAACTCGTTGAGACGGGTGGGCCGCGCGTCCTCGTCGATCAGGCCGAATGCTTTCAGCGCCGCGATTGTGTAAGTCTGGACGTTGCCGGACTGCGAGCCCAGGTGGCTGCGGTCGACCCGGCTCGGTGGGTTCGCCGCGATCCGCTCAACCGTGGTGACGAACGTGGTCCAAGGGATGTTGTAAGGCGGTGAGGATTCGCTGTAGCGGGACTCCATCGCTACTCCCTAACTCGGGTTCGGGCGCCGTCGTCGGCGTCTACGCCCAAACTTCCGCGACACGCAACGTGCTACGCCCAACGCTTCGCCGCTAGTGGTCCGCGCATGGCGATCGCGCGCCGCGTGTTTGCGCCCGCGGAAAGATTGGCCCCCGGCGAGCTGGGGGCGAACCCTTGTCTGCCCCTATGGTGTCGGCATGACTATTCAGCCCGGCACCCGAGTGGAAGTGCTCAACGGGCGCGGCGAGCTCTCGGAGCGCGTCGCGGTCACAGGAGTGGTCCAAGGGCGTGATTTCCCCGTGGTTCACGTCGCGCGCGTCGACGACTATCGCGACGCGCTCGCGAAGGGACGGGCCCCGGAGGGGACGCCGTGGCCGGCGGAAGACGTCCACCCGCTGGCGGCCCCCGCGTGACGCTCCGCATGACTGACCTTTTCCACGCGCGGGACCCGGTGGGGTTCGCGCGGGCGCTGGCCGCCACGCGGCTAGTGTGTTCGTTCTATGAGCGGTCGCGGTGAGACGTCCTCGCCACAGGCGGATGGCATACCCTCAAGGAGTGGCGATGACAGCGCTTCAGACGCCGCGCCGACAGATGACGGCGCGGCTGTTCCTGATCGGGGTGCGGTCGGTGCTGGACCTGTCGGGCCAGGCCACGTTCGAGCGGGTGCGGGAGCAGATGCCGAACCCGGTCAGGCGCCCGCCGGCGGTGGCGCTTCGCCAGGTGGCGGAGCAGATGGCCCCAACGCTGTCGCTGTAGAGGTACCCGAGGAGCTCGTCCCGCTCGTCCCGCTCATCCACGCGCAGATACAGGCGGTCTTCGAGCAGCACCTCCATCTCCCGGCGCCGGTCCCCGATGTCGACAAGCTGCGCGCGATGCGCGAGTTCGACCCGAAGCTGTACGAGCAGTGGCGCGGCGAGATCAGCAAGCAGGCCGACCACAACCGGTACCTGGAGTCGGCCCCGTACCGGGTCCCCGGACGGGTGACGCTCCGCGGGCAGATCGCCGGGCTGGTAGCGCTGGTCGCGGTGCTCGCGGTCGCCGGATACGCGCTCTACCTGCACGAGCCGTGGATAGCCGGTTTCCTCGCGGGGTTCAACATCGTCGGCGTGATCGCGATCTTCGCGACCGGGAGCGGCCCGACCCGCGACGGCAAGAGCGACCGCCGGGAGTGATCGCCTGAACCGCTGGCCGAGACGGTCGAGCAGCTGCGCGTGGAGCGGGGCGTCCGGAGCGTCGGAGACCCGGCGGCGGAGCGGGACCAGGACGAACGCCGCGGCGCGGGCGAACGACAGGGTTGTGATTTTCGGGGCGGATCGGCCGTGGTTGATGATTGCATGATGTCTCTGACGACCGAAACGGTTGTTGTTCAAGCCAGTGACTCCTCCGCTGAGCGATCCGCGTGACGAACTGGTCACCGGTGGGTAGGCTGAACGCTCAGCAGCAAGGGAGGGGTCGCCGGTGAGCGTCGCGGAACCGCGCCGCCAAGCCGAGGACGACGCCGCCCGCGCGCTGATCGAGTACGGCGCCGTGGACCTGGCGGACATGCCAGTGGACGCCACCCGGATCGCCAGGTTCTTCGACGCGGACGTGTACTTCGCCGACCTGGACTCCGAAGGGCTCGACGGCTTCATGCTGATCGACGGCGACCACGCCGAGATCACCGTCAACGAGTCGGCCGCGCGGAACCGGCGGAGGTTCACGGTGGCGCACGAGCTCGGCCACCTGCGCCACGCGAGATCCAACCGGCGGGCGAGGCGGCGCAAGCTTGGGTACGTGGACGACAGCGAGACCGTGCGCGAGTACCACCGCGACGAGGCGTCCCGCGACGGCGGCTCCGACGAGGAGAAATACGCCAACGCGTTCGCCGCCGCGCTGCTTATGCCCGAACGCCTCGTGCGGCAGCTCCACCGCAGCGGCGAGAGCGTGGCGGGGATGGCGCGCTTCTTCCGGGTGTCGGAGCAGGCGATGCTTTACCGGGTGACCCGCCTCGGGTTGAGGTGACCGGACCGAACCCGGACCCGGAGCCCGCGCGGGGCGCCGGCGGGACACGACGGGACGCCACAGCGGACGCTGA
>WQZC01000298.1 GCA_009780925.1 Actinomycetes bacterium
CCGTGCCGCCGCGCACCCGGCACAGCGCCAGCCGGCCCAGGTACGGGGAGGCGTCCAGGTTGGTCACGTGCGCCTGCAACGGCGCGTCGGGGTCGTAGCTGGGCGCCGGGATCGTCGCCAGCAGGGTCTCGAACAGCGGCCGCAGGTTCGGCGAGTCCGGCAGCGCGCCGTCGGCGGGGCGCTGCAGCGAGGCCCGGCCGGCCTTCGCCGAGGCGTACACGATCGGGAACTCGATCTGCTCCTCGGTGGCCTCCAAGTCCAAGAACAACTCGTAGGTCTCGTCCACCACTTCGGTGATGCGCGAGTCCGGCCGGTCCACCTTGTTGATCACGAGGATGACCGGCAGCTTCGCGGCCAACGCCTTGCGCAGCACGAACCGGGTCTGCGGCAGTGGGCCCTCGGAGGCGTCCACCAGCAGCAGCACGCCATCGACCATCGACAGCCCGCGCTCGACCTCGCCGCCGAAATCGGCGTGCCCGGGAGTGTCGATGATGTTGATGGTGACCTGTTCCCCGGACGCCGCCAGGTAATCGACCGCGGTGTTCTTGGCCAGGATGGTGATGCCCTTCTCCCGCTCCAGATCCATCGAGTCCATGACCCGCTCGGCGACGTGGTCATGCGCGCCGAACGCCCCGGACTGCCACAGCATCGCGTCCACCAGGGTGGTCTTGCCGTGGTCCACGTGCGCCACGATGGCCACGTTGCGCAGGTCGTCGCGCTGTCTGATCGCCACGCGGCAACCTCGTTTCTGATCTGATGCTTCGATCCGCCCGGGCGTGCCGCGCGGGCGGGGCGACCCGGTGGGCCGCATTCGCGCCGTCCAGCGGGTCGGGGCCGTCCGGCGGTTCCGTTCCCGTCCGGCGGTTCCGGGCCCGTCCGAAGGCGGCTGGAGCGGCCGATCGCGGCACCGGCAGCCGTCCCGCCGGGATGCGCCGGATCGATTCTAGTGCGCTCGGCACGTGGTCCGCTCCGGAAGCGCAGCGCCACCGCTCCGGCCAGGACGAAGGCGACGACGGCCACCGGCGCCGCCTCGCGCAGCCCGATGGCCATCGCGGCCGGCGCGGGCGGGGCGCCGGCCGCGCGGTAGAAGACCGTGCCGATGACGGCCACACCGAGCGCGCCGCCGAGCTGCTGGACGGCGCCCAGCGCGCCGGAAGCGGCGCCGGCGTCGGCCGCCGGGATGCCCGCCAACGCGAGGTCGTACAAGGGGACGACGAGCAGCCCCATGCCGATCCCCGCGACGGCCAGCACTCCGGACAGCTGCCACCAGCGCGGGCCGGCCGGGGCGGCGGCCGCGCACCAGCCCAGGGCGGCGAGCACCGCCCCGGCGGTGGTCCCCGCGCCCACCGGCATGACCGCCGGCCCGACCCGCCCGATCAGCGCCGGGGCGGCCACGGCCGCGACCAGCGTGCCGCCGCTGAAGCCCAGCCACGTCAACCCGGTCTGCATCGCGGTGAACCCGACGCACTGCTGGAGATAGACGGAAAAGATCAACACGATGCCGGCCAGCCCCGCCTGGAAGCTGAGGTTGACCACCGCCCCGGTGACGAACTCGCGCGCGCGGCCCAGCCGGGGCGGGATCAGCGGAGTTCGACCAAGGCGTTGGCTGAGCCGCTGCCAGCGGGCGAACCCCGCCGCCAGCAGCGGGGCGAGCGTCAGCAGCGCCCACGACCACCAGGGCCAGCCGGCCTGCCGCCCGTCCACCAGCGGCACGGTCAGGCACACCGTGGCAGCGGTGAGCAACGCGACTCCCACCAGGTCCAGATCGCGCACGCGCGGCCCCGCGCGGCAGGCGCGGGGCCCGACCAGTCCGGCGCGCGGCTCGACCGGTGGGCGCGGCTCGACCGTTGGGCGCGGCGCGCGGTGGTCCGGCACCACGCGGGCGGCGACGGCGGCGACCGCGACGCCAACCGGGACGTTGATCAAGAAGATGGATCGCCAGCCGAGCCCGAAGCCGCCGGAGGTGATCAGCCAGCCAGACAGGATCGGCCCGGCGGCGCCCGCCGACCCGGTGACCAGGCCGATCAGGCCGAGCACCTTGACGCGCTCGCCGGGCGGGTACATCGCCTGCGCCCCGGCCAGCACCTGCGGCACCATGACGCCGGCGAAGGCGCCCTGCGTGGCTCGGGCGGCCACCAGCAGCGCCGCTGTGCCGGCCGTCGCGGCGAGCAAGGAGGCGCCGGTGAAGCCGGCCACCCCGAGCAGAAAGGCGCGCCTGATGCCGAGGACATCGCCCAACCGCCCACCGGTGGCCAGCAGCGCGGCCAGGCCCAGGCTGTACGCGCCCACGGTCCAGAGCAGCTGGCCGCCGCTGGCGCGCAGCCCGGACCCAATCGCGGGCAGCGCGACGTTGACCACCGTGGTGTCCATCAGGTCCATGAAGTTGGCGATGATCAGCGCGGCCATGGCCAAGGTCCGAGTTCGCACGTCCGCCTCCATGTATTTCCAATTCGGAATCACTTCGAGGCTAGCACGCAGTTCCGTTTCGGAACTACTAATCTGGTGGCATGACGCCTTCCCGAGCACCGCTGCAGCGGACCATCCGGGACCGCTTCCTTCAGCTCGTGCCACGGATGATCTTGCTCAACGCGCAGGTCGCCAAGGACTGCGGGATCTCCGAAGCCGCACTGCAAACCCTGCACATCATCAGCCTGCGCGGCCGCCCGATGCACCCGAGCGAGCTGGCCGAGGCGACCGCTCTGCCTCGCAGCACCATCACCCGCATCCTCGACGCGCTGGAGGCCGCCGGTTTCGTCACCCGCGAGGCCGCCGACGACGACAAACGGCGCTCGCTGGTCGCCATCCGCGCCGAGCGCGCCGCGCCCGTCGCCGCGCGCTTCGATCGTTACGCGCGAGCCATGGCGCGCGCCGACGACGC
>WQZC01000299.1 GCA_009780925.1 Actinomycetes bacterium
ACGGGGCGGCTGGGGACACGTCGGCTGGGGACAGCGGAGCGGACCGTGAGCCACTGCGGGACTGGGCGGCTGGGGACACGTCGGCTGGGGACGGGGCAGCAGGCGACGCGCCGGCCCGCGACACCCAGGCGGGGGACCCGGGGGCGGTGGGCGAATGAGCGTGCTGCGTCTTCGCGGGGTGTTCCTGCCGCAGGAGGAGGAACGCGACGCCTGGCTCGTCGACGGACGGCTGACCTTCGAGCGCTACGCCGGCCCAGCCGGGACCATCGCCGATCGCGGCTGGGTGCTGCCCGGTCTGGTGGACGCGCACTGCCACATCGGCTACGCCGCCGACGGGTTCAAACCGGAGCTCGCCGATCAGGCCGCGCAGGCCATCGCCAGCCGTGACGTCGGCGCGCTGCTGCTGCGCGACGCCGGCTCGCCGGTGGACAACCGCGCGGTGCAGGCCCGCGACGACTTGCCCCGGCTGATCCGCGCCGGGCGGCACATCGCCCGCCCGCGCCGCTACATCCGCGAGCTCGGGGTGGAGGTCGAGCCGGAGCGGCTCGCCGCGCAGATGGCTGTCGAGGCGGCCCACGGCGACGGCTGGGTGAAGATCGTCGGCGATTGGATCGATCGCGCGGTCGGCGACCTGGCCCCGCTGTGGCCCGACGACGCGCTGGCCGCCGGCGTCGCCCGCGCGCACGCGCTCGGCGCGCGCGTCGCGGTGCACGTGTTCGGCGAGGACGCGCTACCCGCCCTGATCGCGGCCGGCGTCGATTCCATCGAGCACGGCACCGGGCTGACCGCCGACCTGCTCGACCAGGTGCGCGCCAAGGGCATCGCGCTCGTGCCGACCCTGGTCAACATCGACAACTTCCCGGCCTTCGCCGCGCAAGGCGAGGCAAAGTTCCCCAGGTACGCGGCACACATGCGCGCCCTGCACGCCGCGTCCCGTGACCGCCTGCGGGCCGCCTGGGAGGCCGGCGTGCCGGTGTACCCGGGCACCGACGCCGGCGGGTTTATGCCGCACGGGCAAGTGGTGGCCGAGATCGGCAAGCTGATCGACGCCGGGATCCCGCAACCCGAGGCGGTGGCGCAGGCGTCCTGGCGGGCCCGGCAGTGGCTCGGCCTGCCCGGCCTGGTCGAGGGCGCGCCAGCCGACCTGGTCGTCTATGACACCGATCCGCGCGTGGATCGGGCCGCGCTCGCCCGGCCCCGGCGGATCGTGCTGCGCGGGGCTGTGGTGGGCTGAGCGCACGGTCACGGGGGGCCGTGGTCTGCTGAGCGTCCGGCGCGGTTGGCGGCGGCGGCCCGTAGCATTTCGGTTATGGCTAACGTGCTCACCCCGCAGGCGGACGACTTTCCGCGCTGGTATCAGGACATCATCGCCAAAGCCGAGCTGGCCGAGAACGGCCCGGTGCGCGGCACCATGGTGATCCGTCCGTACGGGTGGGCGATTTGGGAGCGCATCCAGGCCGGGATGGACCTGCGGATCAAGGCGGCGGGCGCCGAGAACGCGTACTTCCCGCTGTTCATCCCCGAGTCGTACATGCGCCGCGAGGCCGAGCACGTGGAGGGCTTCAGCCCGGAGCTGGCCGTGGTGACGCACGCCGGTGGCAAGGAGCTCGAGGAGCCGATCGTGGTCCGCCCGACGTCGGAGACGGTTATCGGCGAGTTCATGGCCAAGTGGGTGCAGAGCTACCGCGACCTGCCGCTGCTGCTCAACCAGTGGGCGAACGTGGTGCGCTGGGAGCTGCGCCCGCGGCTGTTCCTGCGCACCACCGAGTTCCTGTGGCAGGAGGGGCACACCGCGCACGCCACCCGCCAGGACGCCCACGAGTACGCGGTGAAGATCCTGCACGGCAGCTACGAGGACCTGATGGTCAAGCTGCTGGCCATCCCGGTGGTGGTCGGCCGCAAGACCGCGCGTGAGCGCTTCCCCGGCGCGATCAACACGATGACGCTGGAGGCGATGACCCGCGACGGCAAGGCGCTGCAGATGGGCACCTCGCACGAGCTCGGGCAGAACTTCGCCCGCGCCTTCGACATCTCCTTCTCTTCGGCGGAGGGCTCCCGGGAGCTGGCCTGGACCACGTCGTGGGGTTCGACGACCCGCATGGTCGGCGGCGTGATCATGGTGCACGGCGACGATGCCGGGCTGCGCCTGCCACCGGCGCTGGCGCCCACCCAGGTGGTGGTGCTGGCGGTGAAGGCCGAGGCCGTCGAAGCGGCGCGCCGCATCGGCGACGAGCTGCGCGCCGCCGGGGTGCGCGTCCGGGTCGACGACCGGACCGACGCCCCGTTCGGCCGGCGCGCGGTGGACTGGGAGCTCAAGGGCGTGCCGCTGCGGGTCGAGGTCGGTCCGCGCGAGCTCGCTGCCGGGGGCGCGGTGCTGGTCCGCCGCCTGGTCGGGGTCAAGGAGCCGATCCGGCTCGACGGGCTGGCGGCGCAAGTGGTGGCCGCGCTCGAGCACGAGCAGCGGGTCATCGCCGACTCGGCGCGCGCCGAGCGCGACGCGCGTATCGCCGAGGCGAGCACTGTCGCGGAGGCGGCCGAGGCGAGCGCCACCGGCTGGGCGCGCATCGCGTGGTCGGCGGTGGGCGTGGACGGCGAGGCGCGGCTGGCCGCCGAGGGGGTCAGCGTGCGCTGCCTGCAGCGGCCGGATGGGTCTGTGCCGGCCAGTGACGACGAGCCCGACCTGATCGCGTTCACCGCCCGCGCCTACTGAGCGCGCCGACTCAAAGACAGCCGACTCGAAGACAAACACCCCGCCCATATGGAGGCGACGCGGCGAGTGAGCACTGTTTCGGCCGCCGGTGATCCGGACGCCGGGGATCTGGACGGCGCTGCCCTGAACGC
>WQZC01000300.1 GCA_009780925.1 Actinomycetes bacterium
CCCGCGCGCCGATCGAGCAGCGGGGCTGCCGACCGGGCACGGGACTTGGGATTGGAGCCGGGGCGCGCACCGGGGGAGGGCGCCCCGGCTGGATCGGGGGCGACTGGATCAGGCGCGGGTTACTTTGCCGGCCTTCAAGCAGGACGTGCACACCGTGACGCGCTTGCGGGTGCCCGGCGCGACGAGCGCGCGCACCGTCTGCACGTTCGGGTTCCACCGACGGTGGGTGCGTCGGTGCGAGTGCGACACCGACATGCCGAAACCCGGCCTCTTGCCGCAGACATCGCAGACGCTGGCCACCGCTGGTCTCCTAACCACTGGCTCGTGCGAAGAGCTGGCTCGCGAGCGGAGCCGGCCTATCGCGCAACAAACAACCGCCCGGACCTGGCCGGGCACTGCATAGTCTAGCGGGCGCGGCGGGTCCGGCCAAACTGAGCGACGCCAACGCGTCGCGGCCGTCCCGGCGGGAACCGGCCTCGGCGCGGCGACCGGCGCGGCGGCGCGTGGCCGCGACCCAGTGTTCTCCAGTACTCTCTGATGGGATCGGCGGTGGGACGGTGCGGCGTCGCGGGCCACTGCGCGGCCTTGCCGGCACGGCGGGCGTCGCTGCGTGGGGTGTCGCCAAGCTGGGTGTCAGCGAAGCAGATGGCGCCAAGCGAGGTGGGCCGAACGCCAGGATTAGTCCCGACGCGATCATCTCGATCGAGACTGGACTCGTCCAGGAAAAGTTGACCCGATAAAACCCGAAAAGACCCGACAAAACCCGATAAGGGCCAGCAAGACCAGAAAAGGACGGCTAGGCAGGTGCGCAAGACGCTCGACGGACCGGCGATCCGGCAATTCGCCCAGTCCGCCGCCGCCGCGCTCACCGAGCACCGCGCCCACCTGGACGCGGCCAACGTCTTCCCGGTGGCCGACCGCGACACCGGCACCAACGCGGCGCTGACGGTGCAAGCCGGCGCCGACGCCCTCGCCGGGGTGGGCTCACCGACGGCCGCCGAGGCGTTGCGGGTGCTCGCCGGCGGCGCGGCCCGGGCCGCGCGGGGCAACTCCGGGCTGCTGCTGTCGCAGGTGTTGCGCGGCCTGGCCGAGCGCACGGTGGACGAGTTCACCGCCGACAGCGTGCGCGCCGGGCTGCGCCGGGGCGCCGAGCTGGCCTACGCGGCGGTGAGCAAACCGGTGGAGGGCACCGTGCTCACCGTGGCCCGGGCCGCCGCCGACGCCGCCAACCGGGTCGGCGCGAGCCTGGGTGGCGCCCACTTGGGCGGCGATGCGAACGTCGATGGCGGGGCAGGCCTGGGTGGCGGGACCGAGCACCCGGGGGCGTTGGCGGCGGTGCTGCGCGCGGCGGTGGGCGCGGCGGCCGCGGCGGTGCGTGCCACTCCGCAGCAGCTGCCCATACTGGCTCGAGCCGGGGTGGTGGACGCTGGGGGCGAGGCACTGCTGGTGATGTTGAACTCGCTGGCCGAGGTGGTCGGGTTGCCGAGCTGTCTCAGCGCCGCGAAAGACAGTCCTGGGGACGTCGGCACCGCGAAAGCCAGTTTTGGGAGCGCTGGGGGCGCGGCAAGCGATGCGAGAAGCGGCGCAACGAGCGATGGCGGGGCGGATGCCGGCGGGGACGAGGCCGGATCAAACTCCAGCGCGTGGCCAGAGGGCGATCCGGCGCTGGGCTACGAGGTGCAATACCTGCTGCGCGCCGAGGCGCCGGCGGTGGCCGCGCTGCGCGATGAGTTGGACGCTGTTGGCGACTCGCTGGCGGTGATCGAAGTGGACGAGGCGCTGTGGAGCGTGCATGTGCACACCCCAGCCGGCGAGGTGGGCGCGGCTATCGACGCGGGAGTCGCCGCTGGGGCGCCGGAGCGGATCACCGTGGTGCGGCTGTCCGACCCGACCGCGGACCCAACCGAGCCGATCGCAGCGCCAACCGACCCGGCCGCCGATCCGACAGACCACGCCCACCCGGCCGCCGAACCGACGGGCCAGTCCGTCGCCGGCCGGCCGCACGAGTCGACGGCGGTGGTGGTGGTCGGCGCCGGGGAGGGGTTGGCGCACCTGTTCGCTGCCGAGGGGGCACAGGTGGTGGACGGCCAGCCATCGGTCTCCGAGCTGGGCGCGGTGATCGGCTCGGCGCGCGCGTCCGGGGCCGCGCATGTCGCGCTGCTACCGGTCGGCGAGGCCGCGTTGCCCCCCGCCCGCGCCGCCGCGGACCAGGCCCGCGCGGCGGGCGTCGACGTCGCGGTGGTGCCGGCCCGCTCGCCGCTGCAAGCGTTGGCCGCAGTGGCGGTACACGATCGCGGTCGATGGGTGGGCGACGACGTGATCGCGATGGCCAACGCGGCGGCGGCCACCCGCTGCGCGCAGGTGGTGCTGGCCGAGCGGGACGCGCTGACCAGCGTGGGGCCGTGCCGGTCCGGCGACGCCCTGGGCTTCATCGACGGCGACGTGGTGCAGATCGGCGCCGGGGTGCGCGCGGTGGCGCTGGCCGTGGTGGACCGGTTGCTCGGCACCGGTGGCGAGCTGATCACCATCGTCACCGGCCGAGAGACGAGCCCGGACGACGTCGCGGCCTTGCGCGCGCGGATCGCGGACACCGCGCCGCTGGTCGAGGTGAGCGTGCTGGCCGGCGGGCAGGGCGGCTGCCCGTTGCTCATCGGGCTCGAGTGAGGCTTGGGTGATGGCGGGCGATGGCGCGGCCGGGCTCCCGGCGCGGTGGGTGGGGCAGTGATGGCGCGCCTGGACACCCCGCTGCGCGAGGCGATCGGCGACCGCAGCGCCGACAAGCTGACGAACGCCTTCGATATGCGCACCGTCGACGACCTGCTGCGGCACTATCCGCG
>WQZC01000301.1 GCA_009780925.1 Actinomycetes bacterium
CCAAACCCACCGCTTGTCGCCATGGCCCGCCGGCGTCAGCTCCAGAACCATCACGTCCAAGCCGAACGTCAACACGCTCCACGACAACGGCATCAAAACGTAAGTGCGCCGGTCCAGGAACAGGTATCGGGCCACCGCCAACACGCCAGCGCCCCGCGCGGTCCCGGAGCCGCGCACCAACCCGCCGCCCCGCGCCGCCCCGGCGCCGCGCAGCATCCCGTCGCCCCGCGCCGCCCCGGCGCTTGGCATGGTCGGTCTCATCGCCGATCGCCTCCTGGGGAAATCCGGCCGGCCGTGACGAGCTCACCTGAAGACGCGGCGGGCAGACCACCGCTGGCGGCCTGCATCGCGAGTTGCTGCAAGGTGAGATAGCTGACGTCCAGCCGCATCAGCTGGGCCAGCTCGCGGTCCCGGTCGTCCAGCCCACCAACCATCACCGCAGTGGCCCGCTCACCCAGGGTGCGGCGGCTGAGCGTCGGACGGTCGGCGATGAACCGCGCCACGGCGGCCTTCGGCCCGGTGACGGTGGCCGCGTTGCCCCGCAGGTCGTCGGCCAACGCGTCGAGCACCAGCCGACCGTGGTCGATGATCAGGATCCGCTCCAGCAGGTCGGCGGCCTCGTCGATCAAATGGGTGGACAGCACGATGCAGCGCGGATGCTCGGTGTACTCGGCCAGCAGCTGCTGGTAGAACATGTCGCGCACCACCGCGTCCAGGCCGGCGACCGGCTCGTCGAACAGGGTGACCTCGGCGCGCGCGGCCAGCCCGAGGACGATCCCGAGCGCCGCGCGCATCCCGCGGGACAGTTTGCGGATCGCCCGATCAGTCGGCAGCTCGTAGGCGCGCAGCAGCGCAGCCGCGAGGCCCGCGTCCCAGTTTGGGAAGCAGAACGCGGCGGCCCGCACCACCTGGCTGACCTTCAGATCCGGATACGTCTGGTCCTCTCGGACGAGCACCATGCGCCGCAGCACCGCGTCGTTCTCCAATGGCGACGCGTCGAGCACCTCGACCCGGCCGCCGGTGGCGAAATCCTGGCCGGCCAGGATGCGCAGCAGGGTGGTTTTGCCCGCCCCGTTCCGCCCGAGCAGGCCGACGATGGCCGGGCTGTCGATCTTGACACTGACGTCGACAAGCGCTTCATGGCGGCCATACCGACGGCTCAACCCCGCCAGCTCGATCGCGGTGCTCATGCTCGCTCCGCAAGACGTCGCTCAGTGCTCATGCTCGCTCCGCAAGACGTCGCTCAGTCATCATGCCCGAGCCCCAGCCGGCGCGGTCGCCGCCGCAGCGGACACCTGCTCGCGCACCAGCGCCAGCAGCTCCGCCTCGTCGAACCCGAGACGGCCGGCCTCGGCCGCCATCGGACGCACGTAGCTGTCCACGAATTGCCGACGACGGGTGCCGATCAGCTTCGCCCGCGCGCCGGCGGCGACGAACATGCCCACACCGCGACGCTTCTCCGCCAACCCGCGCTCGACCAGCGCCGTCAACGCGCGCGCGGCCGTGGCCGGGTTGACCCGATAGAAGGCGGCCAGCTGGTTGGTGGACGGGATCTGCGCCCCCTCCGCCAGCCCGCCCTCAGCCACTTGGTCGGCGATCTGGTCGGCGATCTGGGTGAAGATCGGGCCGTTGTCAGTGAGCGCGGCCATCTGCGCCGTCACCTCCTCGCATTGCCTGGTTACCTAGGTGACCAATATAGCAGGTAACTAGTACACGCCAAGGCCGTGCCCACCACGGGCTGGTCCTCCCACACGCGTGAACACCGCCCGGCTGGTTCGACCCGCGGGCCCCGCCGTCACCCCATCTCGGTCCCGTCCGCGGCGCGCGGCCCGGCGCCAAGGGGGTACCACCCGTATCACGCGGACAGCTGGCGAGTCCAGGCGTCTGCCGGATGACCAGCCTCATTCGCGTGCGTCACGCGATTCATCGACACCGGCCTGGACGCGGGCTGACGGGTGAACCCGTGGCCGGCGAGAAACCGCTCACCCGGCGACCATCCTCGCGGACAAGTCGCCCGCAGGACGCGCATCCCCGCCTCACGCGCTCGCGTCTGGACAGCGTCCAGCGCCTCCGCACCGATGCCGCGCCGCTGACGGGATGGGTGGATCAAGAACAGACCGCTTGTGCCCGTGCCAGGTGTCGGCCAACCGATCAGCGCGTCAACCAATCCGACCACCACGCCATCCACCGTGATCACCAGGATCCGTTTCTGGTCGGGCGCCGCGCCCTCCGGCAGAACATAAAAGAGGCTCTGCAAGTCTCCGGGCTCCGGGAAATATCCGGTGGCCGCCATGGCGTAATCCTCCGCCGACAACAGAACATCGAGCGCCGCCGCCGCGTCCGCCGGCACCAGATCGCGAACCGCGACAAGTCCGCCGCAACCGCCACAACACATTGTCGCATGCCTTTCCGTCATATCGTTTCGGTCGCTGACGCGCTCCCGGCTATTAACTCCGGCTATTCGTTTGTCGGGGCGCCATACGGACCGCGTCCGGGTCCGGCCGCGGCGGGTCGGACAATTCAATCCGCATGCTGGGGTGCGGATTCTGGACGAACCCCAGCCGCGCGTAGAGCCCGACGCCCATCGGGGTGGCGATCAGATCCACCCGCTCAACGCCCCGCTCGCGGGCGTGCGCCAGGCACGCCTCGACCGCCAGCCGCGCCAATCCCTTGCGGCGATACTCCGGCTCGGTCCACACATTGAACAGCGTGCCGAGCGGGCCGACCGTCCCACCGTAGAACCGCAAACCCAAATCCAGCCAGGCCATCGCCACCGGCGCGCCGTTGATCTCCACCAAAGCGATTGCCAGGTCGCCGCCAGCCAGGCGTCCGGG
>WQZC01000302.1 GCA_009780925.1 Actinomycetes bacterium
CGACGAGCTGGTGGCAGCCGCGCGCGAGGGTGCGGCCGAGTCGGCCGCCGACGCACAGGCGGCGTTGGCCCTCTTGCTGCGGCTCGCCGACAGGGGTGCGGCATGAAATTGCACCGCTTGGTCCTGTCGAACTACCGCGGCATCGCACACCGTGAGATCGAGTTTCCCGACCGCGGTGTGGTTGTGGTGTGCGGCGCCAACGAGATCGGCAAGTCGTCGATGATCGAAGCGCTGGACCTTCTGCTGGAATCCAAGGACCGCTCGACGAAGAAGGAAGTCAAGCGGGTCAAACCGGCCAACAGCGATGTCGGCTCCGAGGTCACTGCCGAAATAAGCTGCGGCACTTATCGTTTCATCTACCACAAACGCTTCCACAAGAAGTGTGAGACGGTGCTGAGCGTTCTGCAGCCGCGCCGCGAGCAACTCACCGGCGACGAAGCCCACGAACGGGTCCGGGAGATGCTGGCCGAGACGGTGGACAACGACCTGTGGCACGCCCAGCGGGTGCTGCAGGCCGCGTCGACCGCCGCGGTGGATCTGTCCGGTTGTGACGCGCTGTCGCGTGCGCTCGATGTCGCGGCCGCGCACCCGGACAGCGACGCGGTGCTACAGGGCACCGAGCCGTTGCTCATCGAACGCATCGACGACGAGTATGCGCGCTACTTCACCCCCACCGGCCGTCCCGCCGGGGAGTGGTCCGCCGCACTCTCCCGCCTGAAAGCCGCACAACGGGCCGTCACCGAATGTGCGGCTGCGGTTGCCGAGGTCGACGATGCGGTAGGTCGCCACGCCACGCTGACCGAGGAAGTGGCCGAGTTGTCGCATCTAAAGGTCGCTGTCGGGCCGCGGTTGGCCGTTGCGCAGGCTGCGGCCGACAAGACCGCGGCGCTCACCCGCCAAGAACGTGAGGCCAAGCTGGTTGCCGAGGCCGCCGCCGCGACCAGCGCCGCGGCGGCCGCCGCCCGCAACGGACGGCTGCGGCTGCTCACCGAGATCCAAACCCGCACAGCAGCTCTCGCCGTCGCCGAGGCCAAAGCGAAAGAAGCAGCTGACGCGCGGTCGACGGCGCGTGTCGACGCCGAGGCCTGCGATGCGGCGGTCGCGGAGGCTGCCCAGGTCCTGACAGAACTGCAACACCGCGTCGATTCCGCTCGGCGCACCGTCGCGGAGATCGCCGAGCGCGAGGAGGCTCACCGGTTGGGCGCCAGGCTGGCCAAAATCGACGCCGTCCAGCGTGACCGCGACCGGATCTGCGAGGAGCTCTCCGCGATCGTCCTGACCGAGGAGCTACTGCAGGGCATCGAAAGCGCTGCGGCCGCGGTCGACCGTAGCAGCGACCAGCTGGCGTCGATCTCGGCGGCGGTGGAGTTCACCGCCGCCACTGCGATCGAACTTGCCGTTGGCGGCCAAGTCGTTTCGTTGTCGGCAGGTCAAAGCTGGTCTACGACGGCCACCGGCTCAACCGTGGTGGAGGTTCCCGGGGTTTTGACGGCGCGGGTAACCCCAGGCGCGTCCGCCCTCGACATCCAGGCCAAATATGCTGCGGCACAAAAAGAGCTAAACGCTGCGCTGGCCGCCGGCGACGTAGCCGACATCGCGGCGGCACGATCGGCCGCCCAGCGGCGTCGTGAATTGCAGAGCGACTGTGACCGGTTGAGTGCAACGCTGTCCGGCCTATGCGGCGATGACGAGATCGACAAACTGCGCTCGCGGTTGGCACAGGCTCCTCAGGCCGTCACAGGGCCTGCATCGTCGCCCGACGCACGTGCCGAGCTCGATGCGGCCGCCGCCGCGCTCGCGGCCGCCACCGCCGAATGCGAGACGCGTCGTCGCACCGCGGCGGCCGCCGCGTCCCGGCTGTCCGAGACATCCACTCAGGCAACCGTTTTACTCAACACAGCAGCAGCTCAACGCGCTGAGCTGGAACGGGCCACCAACCAGCTGGCCCAGGAGCAGGCGTCGGTCAGCGACGAGGACCTGTCGTCGTCGGCGGAGTCCAGCCGGCAGGCCGCGACCACCGCGCTGCAGCGGGCCGCAAAGCTGACCGAGGAGCTGGCAGCCGCCGCGCCCGGCGCGGTGGCCGCCGAATTGGCGGATGCCACCCAGGCCGCCGAGACGCTGCGGAATCGATACGAGGATTCAGCCCGCGCGTTACGCGAGGTCGGTATCGAACTCTCCGTCTTGGGCAACGAAGGTCGCCAAGGCAAGCTCGATGCCGCAAAGACAGAACACGAACACGCCACCTCCGAGCACACCCGGGTCGGCCGGCAGGCCAGAGCCGCGGAACTGCTGCGGTCGGTGATGGCACGCCACCGTGACGCCACCCGACTGCGCTATGTCGACCCCTACCGCACTGAACTGCAGCGTCTGGGCCGTCCGGTGTTCGGGCAGACTTTCGAGGTCGATATCGACAGCGACCTGTGTATCCGCAGCCGAACCCTGGACGGCGTCACGGTGCCTTACGAATCCTTGTCCGGCGGGGCCAAAGAGCAGCTCGGCATCCTGGCCCGGCTGGCCGGCGCCGCTCTGGTCGCCAAGGAGGACTCCGTTCCGGTGGTGGTCGACGACGCGCTGGGGTTTACCGATCCCGAGAGGCTGGCCAAAATGGGGGAGGTGTTCGACTCCGTGGGCACGCACGGACAGGTGATCGTGCTGACGTGTAGTCCCGACCGGTACAACGGCGTCAAAGGGGCGCACCGTATCGACCTCGCTTAGTGCACCAACCACCCCGCGTGCACCAACACCGCCCCGCGCGCACCAACCACCCCGCCGAAAGTCGACTTGTTGGGATCCCGAGCCGCGTTTCGGCCCAACAACTCCACGTTCGGCGC
>WQZC01000303.1 GCA_009780925.1 Actinomycetes bacterium
CCCGGGGATGGTGGCCAGCTCGCGGGTCTTGTCGGTGGCCATGTCCGGCACGGAGGCGATCAGCGCCCGGGTGTAGGGGTGCATCGCCGATTCCAGCAACCGGGCGGTGGGCACTTGTTCGACGATCCGCCCGTGGTACATCACCAGCACTCGCTCGCACACGCTGGTGACCACCGCGATGTCGTGCGAGATGAGCACGATCGCCGCGCCCGACTCGGAGTTGATCGCTGCCAGCAGGTCGAGGATCTGCCGCTGCACGGTGACGTCCAACGCGGTGGTCGGCTCGTCCGCGATGATCAGCTTGGGGGTCTCCATCAACCCCATGGCGATCATCACGCGCTGGCGCATCCCGCCGGAGAACTCGTGCGGGTAGTCGCGCAGGCGGGACCGGGCCTGCGGGATGCCGACCTCGGACAGCTTGTTCGCGGCCAAGGCGAGCGCGTCGGAGTGCTTCGCGCCGTTGTGCACCTCGACCACCTCGGACAGCTGGCGGCCGATGCGCAGCGCCGGGTTCAGCGAGCTCATCGGGTCCTGGAACACCATCGCCAGGTTGGTGCCGAGCACGGTCCGCAGCCGCCGTGACCCAGTGGTGGCGGCGTCGGCGTCGAAGATGCGCAGCTCGGCCCAATCGACCACCGACGGGTAGTTGAGCAGCTGGGCCAGCGCCAGTACGGTCAGGCTCTTGCCGGAGCCGGACTCACCGACGATGCCGATGCGCTCGCCGGGTGCGACGCTCAGGTCCACCCCGCGCACGGCCGTGATGGGTCCGGTGTCCCCAGGGAAGGAGACGGTGAGCCCGTTCGCCCGCGCGATCGGGCCACTCGATGGGGCCGCGAGCGGCGCGCGGGTGGGCGCAGGGCTGGACGCGGGGATGGACGCGGCAGCCGACGCCGCCGCGGCGCGGGTGGCGGCGGTGGCCCGGGCGCGTTTGGCCATGAGCCGGCCCAGGCGCAGGTTGGATCGGGTCGCCGCGTGCTCGTTGAAGGTGTTCGACAGCGCCTCGCCGAGCAGCGCGAACCCGATGCCGGCGAGGGTGATGAACAGGCCTGGCCCGATCGCGGCCATCGCGTTCTGGTACAGGTGCTGTTGCCCATCGCCGAGCAGCGCGCCCCAGTCATAGCTCGGCGGGCGCACGCCCAGGCCGAGGAAGCTCAATGTCGCGATGCCGACCAGCGACAGCGACACCGACATGGAGGCGGTGATGATCAGCGGCTCGGCCACGTTGGGCAGGATGTGCCGGGTCATGATCCGCCCCCGGCTGACCCCCATGGTGCGCGCGGCGGCCACGTAGTCCAGGTTCGCGATCGACGCGGCGAGCGTTTGCGCCAGCCGGGCGAACAGCGGGGTGAAGGCGAGCCCCATGCCGACCACCGGGCCGACCATGCCGATGCCGGTGATGACCACCACGAACATCGCGGTGAGGATCGCCGGGAACGCCATCCAGGCCCCGATGACCGAGTTGACCAGCCGGCCGGCCCAGCGGCCGAGCACCGCCGACGCCAGCCCGATGGTGACGCCGAGGACCACCGCGATCAGCGCCGCCAGCAGCGCCAGGGCCAACGACAGCCGGGTGGCGTCCATGGTGCGGGCGAACATGTCCCGGCCGAGCGCGTCGGTGCCGAACCAGTGCTGGCCGGACGGGCTCTGCCACGGGATAGTGGTGTCGATCACACCGGCGCGATGGCCCCAGAACAGCGGGCCGATGAAGAACAGCACCACGAACACGGCCAGGATCACCACGGCGGCGACGCCGGTGGTGGTGGCGAGCAGCAGGCGCAGCCGTCGGGTCATCGCGTCATCACCGCTCCTGCAAGTTGGAGCGGGGATCGAGCATGCCGATGATCAGGTCCACCACGAGCGTGACCACGAGCACGCCGGCGGCGAACAACAGCAGGATCGCCTGCACCACCGGGTAGTCGCTGGCCAGCAGGCCGTCGACCAGCGCTTTGCCCAAGCCGGGGATGGCGAACACTTTCTCGATCACGATCGACGCGGTGATGACCGCGCCGAGCTGCAGGCCGGCCAGGGTGAGCGCGGCGGTGAGCACGTTGGGCAGCGCGTGCCGCCGGTAGATCAGCCCCGGCGGCAGCCGTTTGGCCCGCGCCACCCGGATGTAGTCCTGGTCGAGCACCACGGTGGTCTGCGAGCGGACCACGCGGGTCATGATCGCGGTCGCGGAGCCGGTGATGGCCAGCGCCGGCAGCACGAAGGAGTGCCAATTGTCCGCGCCCCCGGCCGGGAACCAGCGCAGCTTCACCGCGAAGAAGTAGACCAGCAGCACCGCGACCAGGAACTGCGGGATGGCCGAGATCAAGCCGGCGATGACGGTGAAGGCGAGCTGGGCGCCGGGGCGCCGGTTGTGCTGGGTCGCCACGCCCAGCACCATCCCGATCGCGATGGAGGCGATCACGGTGACGATCAACGTGATCGACACCAGCACCAGGGTGTTCTTCAGCCCGTCACGGATGGTGTATGACACCGGCACACTTGTCATCAGCGAGGTGCCGAAGCGCCCGCTGAGCACGTTGCCCCAGTAGTGCCAGTACTGCACCAGCACGGGTTGGTCCAAGCCGAGCAGGTGCCGGCGTTGGGCGACCAGCTCGGCCGAGGCGTCCGGGCCGAGCGAGGTGCGGGCCGGGTCGCCGGGAATGAGCTGGATCAGCAGGAATGAGATGGTCAGCACGACCACCAGGGAGATGACGAGCCGCGTCAACCGCCTGCGCAGCAGGTTGGGCAGCGATGTGGCGCGGCTCATCTATCCCCGGATCGTGGTCGGTTCGGTCAGTTCA
>WQZC01000304.1 GCA_009780925.1 Actinomycetes bacterium
AACGCAACCTGGTGATTCACGCGGGTCTCACACGCATCGATGAGCGATGGAAGCTCGGGGGGACCGCTCCGGACGGTTCCGGCGGGCGCCGGGCGGACCGCCCGGAGCGTGGCGGCGCGGGGCTGGCGGGCGGGCCCGACGCGACCCGCCTTGTCCGCCAGTGGACACGGTTAACAGGTTCGAAAACCCCACACTTACCACAAGGTTTGAGTCCCGGCCGATGGTGGCGAGCGAACGGGGCGAACGCAACGCCCTTACGCCATAAGGGCGTCTGAAGATGGCGGTTCGACGCGAACGGCCGGATCGTCACTCGGCAGGTTGCAGGTTCGAGTCCCGCCGGGGGAGCCAACATCAGGGTCGCACTGGTCTCCGCTCGGCCCGCCCCGCGGCTTCCACACGGCTTGGGCGCCGTCTTCGCTGCATTCGCATCGGTCAAGACGGCCCGCCAGCGCTTGCTCGACGTGGAGGCCGATGCGGCGCGTGTCAATCGCGAAGCGGCCCGTCGGCTGGCCGCGCAAGGCTTGCCGGTGCGGGACATCGGCTCACTGCTGGGCGTCTCCCACCAGCGGGCTCACCAGCTCGTCCGCGCCTGACTGGCCCGGCCGCGCGCCCGGCGCGCGCCGCTGGCCGGACTGAGGCGATGGTTTCGCTCGCCTCGGTCCCGTAGGCCAGGTAGACTTGCCGCAGGTCGTGAAATTGGCGTTAAGCGATTCTCGCCGTGACCTGACCCCACACGCGCCTCTCCTCGCCTGTCCGTCGCGGATACCACCAAGTCCGCAGACACATTCGGGGGGATTGGCACGTTATGCGCAATCCAAGATCGACTCAGCCATGGAATCCGCGCCTGGCGGAATCCGCGACAACGAAAGACAAGGAGCCAATCGATGGCACGCAAGACTCTCGACCGGGCGCTCGCCTTTGGCGGTCTCGCCCTCGCGGTCATTCTTCTGATCGCGGGCGGTCTGCTCACTTGGGGGAACAGCTTCGCGCATGGCCAAGTGAAAAAGCAGCTGAGCCGAGAGCAGATCATGATGCCGTCCGGGGCCGCGATCGCATCGCTGCCCGACGCCGACCAGGCCGCGTTGAAGCCGTTCGCCAAAGACGGCAACAACCTGATGGACACCGGCGCGGAGGCGGAGGCCTACGCCGACCACTACATCGCGGTGCACATGCGGGTCGCCGGCGAGGGCCTCATCGCGCGCGCCACGGCACTGGGCGTCACTGAGATCCCCGGCAAGAACGGCGCCCCGGCGACTCCGATGCCCGAGGTGGCCAACTACGCCAACGCCTCCAACGTGGTCGGCGCGCTGACCGCCGCGGCCGCCGATCTGCCCGCTCCCGCAGCGGTGACCTGCGCGGTGGACGCCACCGACGCAACCAAGATCAATTGCACTCCGAAGAGCGATCCCACCGCCGCGCCGACGACCATCACCTGCACCAAGGACGCCCAGGGCGCGGACAAAGCCACCTGTCTGACCACGCTGGCCAACGACATCACCACCGCGCGCACGGCCACCTTCTTCACCGGGGACAGCCTGCGCGGCATGCTGCTCAACGCGTACGCGTGGGACACCGTCGGCACCGTCGCCGGGGTCGCGGCGCTGGTCTGCTGGATCCTGGGCGGCGTCCTGGCGCTGGTAGCGGCGTTCGGCTTCGTGCGGATCGCCCGGGATCCCGCTCGCCGGGTGACCGAAAGCGCCGAGTCCAAATAGCTGATCGGGTCACAACGACCGCGAGCTAACGCTCGTCATGGCCGGGGCGGCCTGATCCACCAATGGTGGCCGCCCCGGCCGCGGCGATCGCGCGGCAGATGCGTCGCGGTTCGGACCGAGCGCGTTTGCCGCGCCAACCCGTAACATTTCTCATCGTGACCCAGCCGCAGCTCCCCCCGCAGTACGCCCCGGCCGACTTGGAGGGCCCGCTGTACGAGCGGTGGGTGGAGCGCGGCTACTTCACCGCCGACCCGGACAGCGGCAAACCACCGTTCTCACTGGTCATCCCCCCGCCGAACGTCACCGGCAGCCTGCACCTGGGGCACGCGCTGGAGCAGTCGATGATGGACGCGCTGACTCGCCGGGCGCGGATGCGCGGGCACGACGTGCTGTGGTTGCCGGGCATGGACCACGCCTCCATCGCGGTGCAGAACCTGGTTGAGCGCCACCTGGCCGAGACCGAGGGCAAGGGCCGCTTCGACTACACCCGCGAGCAGTTCCTGGCCAAGGCGTGGGAGTGGAAAGAGCGCTTCGGGGGTCAGATCCTCGGCCAGATGCGCCGGCTGGGCGACGGCGTCGACTGGAGCCGGGAGCGGTTCACCATGGACGCCCAGCTCTCCCGCGCGGTGCAGACGATCTTCAAGCGGCTGTATGACGACGGCCTGATCTATCGCGCCGAGCGGATCATCAACTGGTGCCCGCGCGACCTGACCGCGCTGTCCGACATCGAGGTGGAGCACATCGATGAGGACGGCGAGCTGGTCTCCATCCGCTACGGCGACGACGAGGTGTCCATCGTGGTGGCCACCACCCGCGCGGAGACCATGCTCGGCGACACCGCCGTGGCGGTGCACCCCGACGACCCCCGCTACCAGCACCTGGTCGGCGCGCGGGTGGCGCTGCCGCTGACCGACCGGCGGATCCCGATCATCGCCGACGCGCACGTCGATCCGGCGTTCGGCACCGGCGCGGTGAAAGTCACCCCGGCGCACGATCCGAACGACTTCGAGATCGGGTAGCGACACAACCTGCCCATGCTGGCGATCCTGGACG
>WQZC01000305.1 GCA_009780925.1 Actinomycetes bacterium
AGCGTGGTGGTGCTCACCTACTGCGACGGAGTGCTGTTCGTCGCCGAGAACGCCAGCTGCGCGCTGCACAAGGTCAGCGAGATCTACGACCGGATCGGTTTCGCCGCCGTCGGCAAATACAACGAGTTCGAGAACCTGCGCGTCGCCGGGATCCGTCTGGCCGACCTGCGCGGCTACTCCTACGACCGCCGCGACGTCACCGCGCGCGCCTTGGCCAACGCCTACGCGCAGACCCTGGGCGCGATCTTCACCGAGCAGCAGAAGCCGTACGAGGTGGAGATCTGCGTCGCCGAGGTCGGCGAGCGGGCTGAGGACGACCAGATGTACCGCCTCTCCTATGACGGCACGATCGTGGACGAGCCCGAGTTCCTGGTGATGGGCGGACAGGCCGAGGCGGTCGCCTCGGCCATGCGCAAGTCCTACGTGGCCGGCGCCCCGCTGGCGGACGCGCTGAGCGTCGCGGTGGCCGCGCTCGGCTCGGTGGGGGGCAACGGCGGCGAGCGCGGCCCCCGTGAGCTGCCCGCCGCGCAGCTTGAGGTCGCGGTGCTGGATCGCCGCCTGCCCAGGCGCCGGTTCCACCGGATCGAGGGTCCGGAGTTGGACGCGTTGCTGCCCGTGCCACCGGCCGCCGGGGCCGCCGCTGACGGCGACGGACACGAGGCCCCGGATCACGGCGCGCCGTCCGCCGACGCCGCTGGGACGCACAAGGCCGCTGGGGCGCACAAGGCCGCTGGGGCGCACAAAGCCACTGAGTCCGGCACAGCCGCTGGGTCCGGCAAGGCCGCTGGGTCCGGCAAGACCGCTGGGCCCCACGAAGCCGCGACGCGCGACGGCGGCAGCCGTGCCGATGACGATCCGTTGCCCGGCGGCGACCCAACCGAAGACGAGAGTCTCGGCGACGGCCAGTAGCGCGCCGGGCACGGTGCCCGGCGCGCCAAGGCCTTGATGATGTCGGGGAAAACGCAAGAATCCCGCGTTTCCCCGACATCATCAACTGAACCTCGGCCCAACGCGTCCGCCCAAGCGCCCCCAACCCTTACCGTGGACTGGTGCGCAGGCGAATCTTCGGTATCGAGACCGAGTACGGGGTGACGTGCGTCGCCGCCGGCCAGCGCCGGCTCGCCCCGGACGATGTGGCCCGGCACCTGTTCCGACGCGTGGTGTCCTGGGGGCGCTCGTCGAACCTGTTCCTGCGCAACGGCGCCCGGCTGTATCTGGACGTCGGCTCGCACCCGGAGTACGCCACCCCGGAGTGCGACTCACTGCGTTCGCTGGTCGCCCACGACAAGGCGGGCGAGCGGATCCTGGAGGGGCTGGCCGTCGCCGCGCAGCAGCATCTGCGCGAGGAGGGGGTGGACGGGGACGTCTACCTGTTCAAGAACAACGCCGACTCCGCCGGGAACTCATACGGCTGCCACGAGAACTACCTGGTGGGCCGGCTCGGCGAGTTCAGCCGGATGGTGGACGCGCTGCTGCCGTTCCTGGTCACCCGCCAGCTGATCTGCGGCGCCGGCAAGGTGCTGCAGACCCCGCGCGGCGCGGTGTACTGCCTCAGCCAGCGCGCCGAGCACATCTGGGAGGGGGTGTCCTCGGCGACCACCCGCTCCCGGCCGATCATCAACACCCGCGATGAGCCGCACGCCGACCCCGAGCAGTTCCGCCGGCTGCACGTCATCGTCGGGGACTCAAACATGAACGAGCGCACCACCGAGCTCAAGGTCGGGTCGGCGGACCTGGTGTTGCGCATGATCGAGCACGGCGTCGCGTTGCCGGACCTCGCGCTGGAGAACCCGATCCGGGCGATCCGGGAGATCAGCCACGACCTGACCGGCACCCGCGCGGTGCGGCTGACCGGGGGCCGGACCGCGTCCGCGCTGGACATCCAGCGCGAGTACCACGGCCGCGCGGTGGACTTCGTCGCCCGGGTCGGCGGGGACGAGGCGACCGGGCGGGTGCTCGAGCTGTGGGGGCGCGCGCTGGACGCGATCACCGCCGGCGATCTGGCGCGGATCAGTCGGGAGATCGATTGGGCCACCAAGCTCGCGCTCATCGAGCGGTACCAGGCCAAGCACGACCTGCCGCTGGCGTCCCCGCGGGTGGCGCAGCTGGACCTGGCCTACCACGACATCAGCCGCGACCGGGGGCTGTACTACTTGCTGCTCGGGCGCGGTGCGGTGGACCGGGTGGTGAGCGACCTGGCGGTGTTCGAGGCCAAGCGGGTGCCGCCGCAGACCACCCGCGCGAAGCTGCGCGGCGATTTCGTCCGCCGGGCGCAGGAGAAGCGCCGGGACGTCACGGTGGACTGGGTGCACCTCAAACTCAACGACCAGACGCAGCGCACCGTGTTGTGCCGGGACCCGTTCCGGGCCGTCGACGACCGGGTGGAACGGCTGATCAACTCGATGTGACGCCGACCGGACGCGGGGTCAGCGTCCTGGACAACGCAACCGCGGTGATCAGGTCCAGGGCTGCGCCGGTGAGCAGGCGCGCGCTGGATAGCGCCAGACTTCAGCGCCAGTGTGGGGCGCGTCGCTTCGCGCGCGCGGTTCCGGCGCCCTAGGTTCGAAGCCATGGCGGCGCGACGGGCCGAGCGGCTGGTGAACCTGGTGATCTGCCTGCTCGCCACCCGGCAGTACCTGAGCGCGCAACGCATCCGCGACGCCGTGCCCGGCTATGAGAGCGACGGCGCGCGCAGCGATGGCCCGCGCAGCGACGAGGCGTTCAAGCGGATGTTCGAGCGCGACAA
>WQZC01000306.1 GCA_009780925.1 Actinomycetes bacterium
AGGCACGCGGGCAACGGTGACCACGCCCGCCGTCGCCGACTAAACACGGCGGTTAGGCTGCCTTACATGACGACGCGGTCGACTGACGCCGTTCCCAACCCGCGTGCCACCGCCGAGCAGGTCGAGGCAGCGCGGCACGACAGCAAGCTCGCCCAGGTGCTCTACCACGACTGGGAAGCCGAGAACTACGACGAGAAATGGTCCATCTCCTACGACCAGCGCTGCGTCGCCTACGCCAGGGACTGCTTCGACGCCGTCGTGCCCGACGAGGTGTTGCGCGAGCTGCCCTACGACCGGGCCCTGGAATTGGGTTGCGGAACAGGGTTCTTCCTGCTCAACCTGATCCAGGCCGGCGTTGCCCGCCGCGGTTCGGTCACCGACCTCTCACCCGGCATGGTCGAGGTCGCCACCCGCAATGGGCAGTCGCTCGGGCTGGACATCGACGGCCGGGTGGCCGACGCCGAGGGCATCCCGTATGACGACGACACCTTCGACCTGGTCGTCGGACATGCCGTGCTGCATCACATTCCCGATGTCGAACTGTCGCTGCGGGAGGCTATCCGGGTGCTGCGGCCGGGTGGCCGGTTCGTGTTCGCCGGCGAGCCGACCAGCGTCGGCGACGGCTACGCCCGCACCCTGTCCACGCTGACCTGGCGGGTCATCACCAACGCCACCAAGTTGCCCGGCCTGAGTGGCTGGAGGCGCCCGCAGGCCGAGCTCGACGAGTCCTCGAGCGCCGCGGCGCTGGAGGCCCTCGTCGATCTGCACACCTTCACACCGGAAGACCTGGAGCGGATGGCCACCGGCGCCGGCGCGGTCGAGGTGCTAAGCGCCACCGTGGAATTCACCGCCGCGATGCTGGGATGGCCCCTGCGCACCTTCGAGTGCGCGGTGCCGCCGGGGCGGCTGGGCTGGGGCTGGGCGAAATTCGCGTTCACCAGCTGGAAAACCCTGAGTTGGGTGGACGCCAACATCTGGCGCCGCGTGGTGCCGAAGGGCTGGTTCTACAACGTGATGATCACCGGGGTCAAACAGTCCTGAGCATAGGCCCATCCGGCTTGAGCTTGGGCGGCTTCAGCTTCAGCACGGACGACGTCGGTTACCTGCGGTCGGAAGTGGGCGCCGCGGCGCTCGCGGCGGTCGCCGAACTCGAGCTGTCGGACGCTACCCGCATTGCGGATATCGCCGGGGTGCGTGCCCGGTTCGGTGAGCTGGGTCCGGTGCTGGTGGAGACGACGCTGTTGCGCCGGCGAGCGTCGGAGAAGCTGGGCGAGCTCGGCCCGGAATTTCAGGTGTCGGACTGGCTCTTCACCGACGAGGCCCTGCAGCAGGCCACCGCGGCGCCGGTGGCGCTGCACCGGGCCGGCCGGCTGGCCCGGGCCGGGGCTGGGGTCGTGCACGATGTGACCTGTTCGATCGGCACCGAACTGGCCGCGCTGCGCCGCTCGCGGCTGCGGGCGGTGGGCAGCGATCTCGACCCGGTGCGGCTGGCGATGGCGCACCACAACCTGGGTGCGAGCGCTTGGCTGTGCCGAGCCGATGCGCTGCACCCGGTGACCCGCGACACGGTGGTCGTCGTCGACCCGGCGCGCCGAAGTGGCGGGCGGCGGCGCTGGCGCCCGGAGGACTACCAGCCGGGCCTGGCGCTGTTGATGGACAGCTACCGCGGCCGGGACCTCGTCGTAAAGTGCGCTCCCGGAATAGATTTCGACCAGGTGAGACGCCTCGGTTTCGACGGCGAAATCGAGGTGACGTCGTACCAGGGTTCGGTCCGGGAAGCGTGCCTGTGGCCGGCCGGGTTGACGCAGCCGGGGGTGCGGCGTCGAGCGAGCATCCTCGATCGCGGCGAGCAGATCACCGACACCGATCCGGACGACTGCCCGGTGCGGCCGGCCGGGCGCTGGATCGTCGACCCCGATGGCGCCGTCGTCCGGGCGGGTCTGGTCCGTCACTACGCCGCGCGACACGGGCTGTGGCAACTCGATCCCGACATCGCCTACCTGTCCGGAGACCGGTTGCCGGCGGCGATCCGCGGCTTCGAGGTACTCGAGCAGCTGGCGTTCGACGAGCGCCGGCTACGGCAGGCACTGTCGGCGCTGGACTGCGGGGCGCTGGAGATCCTGGTCCGCGGCGTGCGAATCGACCCCGACGCGCTGCGGCGCCGGTTGCGGCTGCGCGGCAACCGGGCGTTGGCGGTGATCGTCACTCGCGTCGGCTCCCGATCCGCCAGTCATGCGTCGGCGTTTGTGTGCATTCCTTCGCGGTAGTGCCCGGTACGCTGGCGGCGGTGCGTTATCTGATAGCGACCACGGTGCTGATTGTCGCGGTCGTGCTGAGCCGGCCGGCGGCCGCCGCGCCGTCCTGCGCCAGTTTGGGCGGCACCATCGAGGCCGGGCAGATGTGCCACGTGAACATCACCGCTCCCAGCTACACCATCAACATGATGTTTCCCACCGACTATCCCGACCAGCAAGCGCTGACCGACTACGTCACGCAAGCCCGTGACGGCTTCGTCAACGTCGCTCAGACGTCCGGCAGACGCGATCGGCAACCCCTCCAAATGGAAGCCACGGCTGAACAACACACCTCCGTCCAGCCGCGCACCCGCGGCGTGGTCCTCAAGTTCTTCCAGGATCTCGGCCAAGCACATCCTTCTAGCTGGTACAAGGCGTTCAACTACAACCTTGCGGCCTCGCGGCCCATCACTTTCGACAATCTGTTCGCTCC
>WQZC01000307.1 GCA_009780925.1 Actinomycetes bacterium
GGACGTAACCCCGGGCTACCTGTTCGATGAGGTGCGGGCGCTGTTCGAACAGCACACGGCCTCCCGGCGTCGGTTCGACCCGCAGTGGTACCCAGAGCTGGCGAAAGCCGCCACCGCGATGCTGGACCCCAAGGCCGCACCGATCAGTGAACCGGACGTCAGAGAGGTTGTGCAGGCGGCGATCACGGTCACGCGGGGACTGGATCAGGACGGGTCACGGCCACTCGATGATCCGGCGGCGCTGGCTGGCGCGGCCGCGTTCTTCTATTTTGTGCCCTATCACGACACCAGCGCAGACCACGCCGAGATCACCGGACAGGTCGAAATCGCCACAGGGTCGACAGAGAAACGCACGACCGCGGGCGCCCACGAACAGCAGCCGTACCGGCAGATCTGGGCACGTCTGTGCGCCGACCGAGTCCGATTCCCAGACGACGACAAGATCAAGACTGTTGTCCCCCGCCAGGCCCGCAAGAAAGATACACTTGACGGTTATGCGACGGCGCTGGCGACGGCGGTCGCTGATGCGGTCCGGCTATCTCCGGACAAGGTGCGGGACGCGCTAGCGCTATCAGCAACAGCCGAGCCAGGCCCCGACCCGTTCGCCAAATGGCGCCAGCTGTCAGACCACCACATCCGGGAACTGGCGGTCGAGCCCAGGTTATATGTGCCGCGTGGTCTGGAGGCCGCGGTGCTTGATCTGATCGTGGCTGGCACCGATCACCGGCCGCAGCTGGTCGTCGGTGAGGCTGGGCACGGGAAATCGACCCTGCTGTGGTCGATCTGCCAGCAGCTGGAACACGACACGAAGATGGTGCCGTTGCTGCTGCCCGCCTCAACGCTGGTGTTGAAACCAGACCTGGCCGATCTGCGCCAGGCTCTTGCCGAAGGGGCTGAGCAAGCGCGGGGGCAAGGGCGGCGGCCGGTGGTGCTGATCGACACCGTTGATCTGCTGGCTCATGGCGAGGCGGCCGTCCGGGAACTGCTGCTGGTCATGGACGCCCTGCACCGCGCTGACGTGACCGCCGTCTATTCGACCAGGCCACAGGAAGCTAGCTTGATCATCAACACCGCCGCTCAAACGCAGCTGGCGATCAAACAGCACGAGATCAGGGCCTACGACGACGGTGAACTCGACCAGGCCGTCGAAAAGCTGGCCGAGGTCTACTGCCCTGCTGCCGACGCGGAACGGCTGCGCAGATGGGTCAAGACAGCGATGGCGCGAGGACTGCCGGTGGCCGAGGTCTGCCGCTCGCCGCTGCTGCTGCGGATGCTGTTCGACCTGTCCGCGCCGGACGAGCCGGAACTGGGCGACCTGGACGTCTCGAGCCTGTTCGAAACCTACTGGGCGCGCCGGGTCCAACGTGACGTTCATAACGAGACTCAGGCCGGTCAACGGCCGGCCAAAGCCAAGAATCTGGCGGGCACGGCCGGCGACGCCGGCATCGCGCTGCTGGTCGCCGGTACGCCGGAGATCGCTAAGGCGGGCTGGGACAGCTGGCTGGGGCAAGCGGTGCGAGCGTGCGGTCACGATGCCGATCCGGCGCGGCTGACCGAGGACGTGGCGGTGCTGACCGAACGCGGCGTGTTGACCGACCGTGGCGGCTGGATCGGGTTCTTTCATCAAAGCCTGTTCGAGTTCGCCGCCGCGAAGGGCCTGCTCGCCGTCGCGAACCCGAAGGCCATTGAGGGGTTAACCGGCCGGGTCATCGGTGGTTCGGGTGACTTGTTCGTAGGCGCCGTGCTCGAGCAGCTGCTGATCCTGGCCAGCGTCGGACCGTTCGCCGCAGCAGTCTGGGAAGCCGTACAACGGCTGCTGCGGGCCGACAACAAGGCCGTGCGGGCGATCGGGCTAGCCGTCTGGGCGCACCACCCGCAACTGTCCGGGGCTGGCCACATCGAAGTGCCCCCACCCGATGTGAACGCCGTGCGCCGGGCCGCCCAGATCATCGTCACGTCAGCGGGGCGGGAGCCGGCGGAGGCGATTGACCTACTTGAGGTCCTGTGGTGGATGGCCCCGGATCTGCCGGTTGGTTTGCCGGTGGTCCACGCGCTGACCCGCTTGGCCCGGCGAGCACCGCAGGAGGTGGCAGAGGCCTGCGAGCGGTTTCAGGTGGTCGAGTGGACTGTCGCCCATGCCTACGTCGGTCAGGTTCTAGGCGACGTGTTGCAGCTGGTCGGCGAATTCGCGGCAGCGGCACCAGACATCGCCCGGGCCACCTACCTGAGGCTGCTGGAAACCGATTCGCCAAACACCGTGATGTATTCCCTGACCGACCATTGGGAACTGATCGCCCGGGACGGTCTGTTGGACGAAATCGAGGCGATCCTGGCCAAGGCTGAGAACTTTGGCATGGTTTACGCGACCAGTCACTTGCGGGCGTTCCGGTGGCGGGTCAGCCACGACTGGTGGGATGATCCTGACCGGTGGGGGGAGTTCGTGAAGGAAGCGGCCCGGCCGGCCGCCGACAAGCTGCGGTATCAGGTCGAGATCGACCTGGACGCGATCGCTTCGTACGTCAGGCGTCTCGACGGGGCTGACCCCCGGGTGCGAAAGACAATCAAGGCGATGCTGGCCTGCACCGGCCCGGCCCGGGACCTGGTCGGTTCCGAGTTTTTCTATTGGATGTTCAATCCGGTGGGTCCGTGCACCGAGGTCGCGGAAACCGAATTCCACGACCTGTTCA
>WQZC01000308.1 GCA_009780925.1 Actinomycetes bacterium
CGCCGACCTCAAAGCCGACCTCCGGGAAGCGCCGGCGCGCCTCGTCCACCATCTGCGGGGTGAGGTCCAGACCAGTGGCGGCGACACCGAGCCCCGCCAGGAACGCGGCCACCCGGCCCGGGCCAGTGCCCGCGTCGAGCACCGGCGCGCCGTCCGCGAGCTCGGCGACGCGACGCAACAGCCAAGACTCGAACGGCAGCGCGGGCAGCTCGTCGCAGTACCGCGCCGCATAGGCGGACGCGACGGCGGCGTAGGCGGCGCGGACCTTGTCGTCGCGAGCGTCCGGGCCGTCCGCCAGCACCGACTCGCGGTCCACCGGAAGCTGGCCATCGGCGATGTCGGGCAGTTGCACCGGACCCAGCAGATGGATCCAGCGGGTGTCGTGCTGGCCCACCTGACGGGGCAGCTCGCGCACCATCGGGGGTTCGGCGGCAGCCATCCGCGCCAGGCACTCCTCCACCTCGGCCCGGTCGGCGAACCGGTGCAGCCGGTCGGTCCGCGTCTTCAGGGCGCCGGCGGGCTGCGGCCCGCGCAGCAGCAGCACCGTCAGCAGCGCCCGCTCGTCCGGCGGGACGCCTCGGCGCTGGGCGAAGGTCTGCACGTATTTGACGATCCGGCTGCCCGGCCCCTGCCAGGTGGGCGCGGCGAGTTCCTTGGCGCGCAGGCGGTGCAGCGTGTCATGCACCTGCCCGTCGTCGTAGTCCACCACCGGCTCCCGGCTGCTGGTCTGGTTGCAGGCCAGCCGGATCGAGTTCACGCTCATCGGGTAGGTCGCCGGGACGGTGATCTCCTTCTCCAGCATGGCCCCGAGCACGCGTTGTTCGGCGGCGTCGAGCACCGGAAGATCGGCCACGAGGCAAAGGCTAGCGGAGCGGCCCACAGCGCGTCCCGCTTCCCGGCTCGCGGCCCGTCGGCTATGGCAGGATTGGGGGCGCGGTCGCGCCCCCCGCGCCCGCCGCTGGTCAGACGCCGAGGAGGTTGATCCGGTTGGACCCAAGCCGCCGTGACCGGGCCGTGACGATCCTGGATCTGCTCGAGGCCCGGCTCGACGCCAGACCGGACGAACCGCTCATCGAGCGGCTGAGCGACGGCTCCTGGCAGCCGACCACGGTGCGCCAGTTCCACGACGACGTCATCGCGGTCGCCAAAGGTCTGATCGCCAACGAGATCGAATCCGGCGACCGGGTGGCCCTTATGTGCCGGACCAGGTACGAATGGACGTTGCTCGACTACGCCATCGGCGCGGCGGGGGCGACCTCGGTGCCCATCTACGAGTCCTCGTCGCCGGATCAGATCCGCTGGATCTGCTCGGACGCCGGGGTGAAACAAACCATCGTGGAGAGCCGCGACAACCAGCTGCGCGCGGCCCAGGCGATTGGTCATGACGCGGATATCTGGGTCATCGAATCGGGCCTGGTCGACACGTTGCGGGACGCCGGCGCGGGTGTCTGCGACGAGGAGATCGCGCGCCGCCGCGAGGAGGTCATCGCCGCCGATATTCCCGCCACCATCGTGTACACCTCGGGCGCGACCGGGCGGCCGAAAGGCGTCGTGCTGACGCACGGCAATTTCGTCGAGTTCGCGCACAACATCATGGCCGACCAATCGCGCACCAGCCTCAATGACGTGTTCAATGTGCCGGGTCGGCGGCTGCTGCTGTTCCTGCCGCTGGCGCACGTGCTAGCCCGCTTCGGCCAAGTGTTCTCCCTTTCCGGGCGCACCGCGCTCGGGCACTGCCCCGACCTCAAGGAAATGCCGTCGCTATTGACGACGTTCAAACCCACCTTCGTGCTGACCGTGCCGCGCATGCTGGAGAAGGTGTATGACGCGGCCGAGGCCAGCGCCGGAACCGGGTTCAAGCTCCGGGTTTTCCGCGCCGCTGCGGCCGCTGCGGTCTCCTTTTCCGAGGCGGGGCAGACGGGCCGGCCCAGCCTGCCCGCGCGGCTGCGGCACCGCGTCTACGACCGGTTGGTGTACCGCAGCCTGCGCGCGGCGATGGGCGGCGCTATGCGCTACCTCGCGGTCGGCGGGGCGCCGCTCAACGCACGGCTCGGTCACTTCTTCCGGGGCGCCGGTTTCACCGTCTTGGAGGGATACGGCCTGACCGAGACCACCGGATCGATTTTCGGCAACTCAACCTCCCGGCAAATCATCGGCTCAGTCGGCCTGGCGCTCGCCGGCGTGGAGGTGAAATACGCCGACGACGACGAGATCCTCGTCCGCGGCGCCAGCGTCTTCCACCATTACCACAACAACCCGGTGGCCACCGCCGCCGCGTTCACCGCGGACGGCTGGTTCCGCACCGGTGATATCGGGCGCCCGGATCCCGACGGCTACCTCCACATCACCGGCCGGAAGAAAGACATCATCGTCACCGCCGGCGGCAAGAACGTCGCGCCGGCGCCGCTTGAGGATGAGGTGCGCAGCTATTCGCTGATCGACCAGGTGGTCGTGGTCGGCGACGGGCGCAAATACATCGGGGCGATGGTCACCGTCGCCCGCGACGCCATCCCGGCCTGGGCGCGCCGGCACGGTTTGCCCGCCGACTTGACCGCGGAGGTCGTGATCCGCAGCCAGGCCGCGCGGGACGCGATCCGCGACGCGATCCGGCGGGTGAACGCGAAGGTGTCGCGCGCCGAGGCGATCAAACGCATCGCCATTCTCGCCACCGAGTTCACCGAGGCGA
>WQZC01000309.1 GCA_009780925.1 Actinomycetes bacterium
AACTCCATCGCGTCAGCCCGATACTGCGCCAACTGAGTCTTCGGAATACGTCTCGCTCTCACGCCCACAACAATACCAACAACACATCAACAAGTCCAGTAACCCGATACCACCTTAGTAAGTGACCGGCGGTTGGGTCGCTCGCACCGTCCGCCCAGCGCGGGCGGCGAGCGCGGGAGAACGCGATGGTCCGCGCTGATCCCCCGCCGGGCGGGCCGCGCTCGTCAGTCGGTCAGGGACTGGTACAGCGGCTCCTGGAAGTGCCAGGCGCCCGCGCGGTCGATGTAGCCCTGAACATTGCCGGAAACAGCCCACGCGAATGGGATCGCGGTGGAGGCGTTCGGCAAGGTGATTTGTTGCTCGACATCCGCGAAGTCGGTCAGGTGGCCGTTCTGGTCGTAGACCATAGGGAGCGCGGTGGTTAGGTCGCCGCAAACCAGGAAGCCAAGCGTGCCCCGACAGGTCGTGCCGGGGACGGTGCGACGAGCCCGCGTGGTCAGGTTGAGGTAGCGCTCCGGGTGCGCCCTGCTCTCGGCCCAGCCGCCGCCCGCGTAGACGGGGTAGCTGCGGGGCAGCGGGGAGGGCGGTTCGTCGGTCGGATTGGGATGCAGCTTGTCCATGGAATTCACCGTGATCCGCTTCGCGGCGGGGTCGAGCTTTCCCGTGTCCAGGCGGAAGGTCTGTTGCCACTCAAAGACGCCCTGGTCTTGCGCGAAGGCGGCGACCGTGTCCCCGAGACAACACACGGTTGGCGCGTGCGTGCTGGAGCCGGCCTTGGTCTGGATCGTCCTGGTCACCGTGCCGTCGAGGGCGAGCACATCCAGCGCCGCCCCTCGCAGCGCGACCACCCGCGACGGGCGCCCGTGGTCGAGGCAATAGTCGACGGCGCCGTAGCGCGGGGCCGCGACCACCCGCGCCGCAGCGTCGAGGAAGCCGTACTTGACGCTCTTTCTGGGGAAAGGCGTGGGGTAGGTGACCGGCGCCGCGCCATCATTCAGGGGCAGCGGCCAGAGCATCGGGCCGCCATCGCTCCACGGCATCGGCAGGGCTGGCGGCGCCGTCGGGCCCGTCGCAGGCGATGCGGTCGGCGCGCCGCGCACCGCGCAGGAGGTTAGGCCGACTAGGACGGCCGCCGCCACAGCCGCCGTCGCCACTGCCGCCGCCAGTCGGCGGCTACTTGTTGCCGACATAACCCGCGTCCTGCACTGCTTGCTGCCCGGCGGGCGACTCCAACCAGGCGACCACCTGGCGGGCGGGACTGTCGGGTTTGTCGTCGGCTCGGATCACCGCGTAGAAATCGTTCACGTAGGGGTAGGAGCCGTCCGCGATGCTCTGCTGGCTTGGCTCGACTCCGTTGGCGGCGAGCATTTTGACTTCCGGCTGGGAGTACATGTCCTTGGCGTAGTAGAAGACGGAGTAGCCCAGGGCATTGCCGGTGTTCCGGTAGCCGGCGACGCCGTCGACCAGTGCGAACATGTCACCGATGACAAGTTGGGCCGGCGCCTTGGCCATCGCCGCTTGCCCCATGACGAATTTGCGCATCAGCGCCTGCGAGCCGGAGGTCTCGTTGCGTTGGAAGGCGACGATCGACTGGTCCTTCCCGCCCACCTCGCTCCAGTTGGTGACCGAGCCGGAATAGATCTCGAGGTATTGCTCGGTGGTCAGGGACTTCACCGGGTTGGCGGCGTTGGTCAGGAACACCAGTGCGTCGCGCCCGATGGGGTGGTATTCCAGCTTCCCGCAACTCGAATCGCTGATCCGGTCCTTGGTCTCTCCGGCCGGCTCATAGGCCAACAAGACCTCGCCGTTGCCTTGTGTCGGGCCATTGCACGCCAACAACCAATAGGCCTGTGAGGTGCCCGAGAACGCCACGTTGTCGGCCTGCGCCTTGGGCACTCCGGCCAGGCGCTGCAACACCAGCGAACCAAGCGGGATATTCGCGGTCGATCCGTCGAGCTTGGGCATTGTGGCCAGGGTGAAGGGCGGCGGCGAGCTCGGCGCGGTCGGGCCGGCGGGAGTCGAAGGCGAGTTGACCGGGTTCGCGGCGCACGCGCTCAGCGCGACCAACGCGGCACCGATGGTCAGCAAACGGAACCGGATCATCGGCAATCCTCCTGAGGCTGGTGCGCACCACGGGACACCGCGATCCTCGCACGCGCGACGGCGTGTCGCCCATGGGGCCGCTCCAGCGTCCGGCCGCGCCGGAGAGCCGCGCTGCGCGGCGTCGCCTGGCCCGTATCCCGACCCTCGCCCACCCGCCAATGGCAAGAGTAGATTCCGCCCATGCGTGTGCGCCGGCGTTCGAGGCTTGTTTCCGCTTTGTCGGTTGCGGTGGCGCTGGTGCCTCTGGCGCTGGCCGGATGCGGGCACGGCAGCGGTGGGCCGTCGGTTGATTCGCGAACTGGTGCGCCGGCTCACTGCTCGAACCCCCTGCCGCCGGACAAGGCCAAGCTGAGCCAGGCGGCTGCTGACGCCACCGAACAAGCCCGGCTCCCAGCGCGAGCCGCCGTGACCTACGAGACCACCCCCAATGACGGTGACGTTTTGACTCTGCCCGACGCGTCCACCGTCGATCCGCGCCAACCGCTCACCGACCAACAACTGGCGACGGTGGCTGCCGTGCTCCGGCCGGTGACCGAGTGCGTTGAGCTTGTGGTGGAAG
>WQZC01000310.1 GCA_009780925.1 Actinomycetes bacterium
CGGACGCGCAGCCGCGTGCGGATGCGCAGCCGCCCGCCGAACAGCTTCACTTGCTACCCGGCGGGGTTTCTCATCGGCTGGGCCAGAACCGCCGGGTCGATGCGATAGCCGGAACCAACCACCGTGTCGATGATCGCCGGCTCGCCGAGCTTGCGGCGCAGCGTCATCATGGTCACCCGGACCGTGGTGGTGAACGGGTCGGCGTGCTCGTCCCAGACGCGGCCGAGCAGCTCCTCGCTGCTGACCACCGCGCCGTGCGCCATCATCAGCGTCTCCAGCACCCCGAACTCCTTGCGAGTCAGCTCGATCATCTCGCCGTGGCGGCTGACCGTGCGGCTAGCCGAGTTCAAGCGGATGTCGCCGGCGATCAGCGCCGGCGGGGCCGCTGGGGTGGTGCGCCGGCCCAGCGCCCGAACCCGCGCGACCAGTTCCAGGAAGGCGAACGGCTTGGCCAGGTAGTCGTCGGCGCCGAGCGCCAGACCGGCAACCTTGTCCTCCACCGTGCCGGACGCGGTGAGCATCAGCACTCGGGTCAACACGCCCTCGTCGGCCAGTCGCCGGCAGATGTCATCGCCGGACATCCCGGGCAAGTCGCGGTCCAGCACCACCACGTCGTAGCGGGTCAGCACCGCCTTGCGGTAGCCGTCGTCGCCGTCGTAGGCGACATCGACCGCCATGCCCTCGCGCCGCAGCCCGCGCGCGACCGCGTCCGCCAGCTGCGCCTCATCCTCGACAACAAGAACTCGCATTTCTGCCCCCTTGATGCGTCTTCAGTAGTGGCTCTGCGGGCCCGGCCGTTCCCCCGGGACGTCCGCGACCGGTGGTTCCTCCGGCGCGCGGCCCGGCCGAGCGACCGCGGCCCACTCAATGACCCGCCGCCCGATGTCCCCGGCGGTCAGCCCGGCGTCCTGGCGCACTTGCGCCGGCGTGCCGTGCGTGAGGAACTCGGTGGGCAAGCCGATCTCGCGGGTCGGCGCATCCACCCCGGCGGCGCGCACCGCCTGGTTGATCCGCGCGCCGGCGCCACCCGCCGCCACCCCGTCCTCAACGGTGACCACCAGGCGCGCGTCCCGCGCCAGCTCGACCAGCGCCGGGTTCACCGGGGTGACCCAGCCCGGGTCCGCCACCCGCGCCGAGAGGCCGGCTTGGCGCGCCATGTCGGCAGCGGCCAACGCATCCGGGGCCAGCGCTCCGATCGAGACCAGCAACACATCCACTGGTCCCGGACCGTCCTCGGAGAGCACATCAACCCCATCGACGCTGCGCACCGCCGGCAAATCATCATTCAGCGGCGTCTTGGGGAAGCGCACCACGGTGGGGCCGTCCTCATCGGCCACCGCCTCGCGGAACTGCGCGCGCAACCTTGCCTCATCGCGCGGCGCCGCGATCCGCAAGCCCGGCACCACGCCGAGCACGGCCAGGTCCCACATGCCGTTATGGCTTGGCCCGTCGTCGCCGGTCACCCCCGCCCGGTCGAGGACCACGGTGACCGGTGACCGGTGCAACGCGACATCCAGCAGCAACTGATCGAAGGCCCGGTTGATGAAGGTGGCATAAATGGCCACCACCGGGTGCATCCCGCCGGCCGCCAACCCGGCTGCGGAAGCCACCGCGTGCTGCTCGGCGATGCCGACATCGAAGAACCGCTGCGGGAACCGCGCGGCGAACCGGTTCAGCCCGGTGGGCTCGCACATCGCCGCGGTGATCGCCACGACGTCGTCCCGCTCGTCACCGACGGCCACCAGCTCCTCGGCGAAAACATCAGTCCAGCTGCGCCCGGCCACCGGCCGCTGCACCCCGGTGACCGGGTCGAAGCCGCGCGACTGGTGCATCTGGTCGCCGACGTTGTTCTCCGCCGGCGCGTAGCCATGGCCCTTGTGGGTGGCGCAGTGCACCAGCACCGGGCCGTCGAACCGACGCGCCAACGCGAACGCGTGCTCCATCGCCGCCACGTCGTGCCCGTCCACCGGGCCCAGGTACTTCAACCCGAGATCCTCGAACATGCCCTGCGGGCTGAGCAGATCCTTGACCCCGCGCTTCATCCCGTGCAACGCGTCGTAGAGCGGCGCGCCCACCACCGGCACCCGCGGCAGCGTCTCCTTGACCGTGCCCAGGACCCGCTCATAGCCCGGCCGCAGCCGCATCTCCGCCAACCGCCGGGCCAGCCCGCCGATGGTCGGGGCGTAGGAGCGCCCGTTGTCGTTCACCACGATGATCACTGGGCGGTCCGCCGCCGCGATGTTGTTCAGCGCCTCCCAGCACATGCCGCCAGTCAGCGCGCCGTCGCCGACCACCACGACCACCGGCCGACGCTCACCGCGCACCTCAAACGCCTTCGCCAACCCGTCGGCGTGCGACAGCGCCGGCGAGGCGTGCGAGTTCTCGATCCAGTCATGCTCGCTCTCGGCGCGATTGGGATAGCCAGACATCCCGCCGCGTTGGCGCAAGGTGGGCATCTGCCCGGCCCGGCCGGTGACGATCTTGTGCACATAAGCCTGATGGCCGACGTCCCACAGAATCGGCTCGGTCGGCGAATCGAACGCCCGGTGCAGCGCGATGGTCAGTTCGACCACACCGAGGTTCGGACCGAGGTGGCCGCCGGTGTGCGAGACGGTCTGCACCAACAACTCGCGGATCTCCGCGGCCAGCGTCGCGAG
>WQZC01000311.1 GCA_009780925.1 Actinomycetes bacterium
GGCCGAGCAGCCGGCCGAACAGGTACAGGTTCTCCGCGCCGGTCAGGTCCTCGTCGACCGATGCGTACTGACCGGTCACGCCGAGCAGTTCGCGCGCCTGGTGCGGGTTGGCGGCGACGTCGACGCCGAAGATGGACGCTCGCCCGCCGTCGATCGGCGCCAGGGTGGCGAGCATCGACAGCATCGTGGTCTTGCCGGCGCCGTTGGGGCCGAGCACGCCGAACACCTCGCCCCGGCGCACCTGCAAATCGATCCCGTCGACGGCGGTGAGGGCGCCGAACCGCTTGACCAGACCCTCCGCGTCGACCGCGAGTGCCGCCGAATCACCCATGCCCGTCCGCGAGGAGTCGCTCGTGTTCACGTTCATGGCGTCAACCCTGCGGCCCGGCGGTTTCAGCCCGCTTTCGCATCGCTTTCACCGGTTTCATCGGTTGCCGCGACCGCTCGCGCCCAAGCGGCCGTCGCGCGGCGAGCTCCCGCGATGGTCACCACCCGCGAAACTCGGGGCCGGTCAGGACACGTAGTACGCGTCGGTGACCGCGACCGCGCGCAACGCCCCGGTCCCGTCGGCGGCGCCGACTTGGACCGTCCACGGCGAAGTGCTCTGGTCGATGCCGAAACTGGCCGGCTCCGGCGGCGCCCACACCGCGTCCGACGCGCCGCAGGTGTAGAAGCCGGCCCAGTCCGGATGCGCCGCCAGCGGACCCCAGGAGCCGCCGCTGCGCGCGCGACAGGTGTCGCCGTCGGCCAGCGCGAGCACGATGGGAATCGGGTGCGCGACCGGTTCGGTCACGACAGGGTCCGGCGCGGTCTGCGCGTTGAGCGGGTATTCGAACAACTTTCGGCTCAGCGGGTCGTCGCCGAGGCAGCTCACGGAGGTTTCATCGTCGGAAAGCCAGCAGGCGTCCGCGGCGCTGACACCACAGTCGAAGACGAAACCGCTCACCGCGTAGTCGGCGGCAGTCGCGGCGCTGCAGTCGAACCCGGTGCCTGGCGAGGACGCTGGCTCGACGGTCCATCCCTTCGCCAGAGCTCGCCCACCCGTCTGGGAAAACACCATGGGCGACAGCACCGCGACCTGAGTCGGGGCCGCTGCGGCCTCCCCCGTCGCGAGCGGCTCGGTCCGGGTGAGCTGCGACTCCGACAGCGGGATCTGCCGATAGTCGCCATACACGTGATCCACCAACACCGCGACGACGATCCCGGACTCGGCGGCATAGCTCTGGGTTTGTGGCAGCTGGCCGTTGACCAACACGTCGGCGACCCACATCGAGCTGCGCCAAGACGGGCTGGCGTCATCCAGCTTCGGCGCCGCCTCCCCGCCGGGACCGGTGGAGAACTGCTTGGCGAACTCCCGGGCGATGGTCGCGAACAGCTTGTCGCCGAGCACGACCTGCTGGCCGAGCGTCATCCGGCGCGCCGAGCTCACATCAATCGACAGCGCCGCGTACACCCGGTTCGGATGGGGCCAGGTGGGCTCGTACACATCGCCGTCGAAAGTGATCGACAACACCCCGCCGGAATTGCGCTTGATCTCATAGGTGACGGCGTTGCTGCCCGGGCCGATCCCGCGATCGGTGCGAAAGATCGCGGACACCTCATCAGTGATGATCTTGTTGACGTCCCGGGCGTTGTCGATGCCAGCGACGACCGGGTAGCTGATGGAGTGCGCCGACGCGCTGGCGATGGTCACCGGGCCGCCGCTGGCACCGCGCGTGGGCGCCGACAACGACCCACTCGTCGCCGACGAACCGCCCGCCGACGGCGGCGCGGTGGTCGGCGACGCCAATGAGCCCGGCGACTTGGCCGCGCAGGCGGCCAGCGCCATCGGCAGCGCCAACACCATCAAGAGCGCAAGCGCCGCACGGGCCGTCTTGCCGAATGCGCGCATTCCCAGCTTCCTTTCCATCCTGACGCACCGCTTGATCAGGTGAACACGTTCGCGATCCAGGTGAACCCGGCGTCGGGGGTTGTCCAGATGGTGTCGCCGAACAGGTTGAGCACCCGGCCCGTCGTCGCCGACTCAAACCCGAGGATTTCCGCCAAAGAATCCTTCGGGGCACCGAGCATCCGCTGCCAGGACCGGCCGCCGTCGCCGCTGCGGAACACCCCGTCAGCCACCGCCAACAGCACCGATGCCGACGCGGCGCCAACCCCAGTGATCACACCCAGCGTCCCCGGTGCCGCTCGGAATGAAACCCCGCCGTCGGTGGATGTGGCGGTGTAGTCCGAGGTGTAACCCCCTGGTCCGGAACACACCACGGTCACCGAGCCGTCAACCGCTGAGGTGATATAGGTCGCGTCCACCCCGAGGCCACACGGTGAGCCGCGGTTGACCCAGTGCTGCCCGTCATCGGCGGAGCTGTAGAGCAGCGTCACCTCACCGGACGCGGTGGTGGCGGAATTGGCGGCCAGCAGCAGGTAGGCGGCGCTGCCGACGCGGGTGAGCCACACGCCATAGCCAACCAGAGTCGACCCGGTCGGCAAGACATCACGCCATGACTCGCTGCCGATGGGCGCGATCTGGACCCGGAAAGGACAGCCGGAATCCGGGCACGTCCCGACCGCCGGTTCGCTCACC
>WQZC01000312.1 GCA_009780925.1 Actinomycetes bacterium
AGCACGGCGGGTACTAAGACGTCGATGTCGGGCTGGGGCGCGGTGATCCAGGTGGTGAACAACGCACGCAGGCCGTCGGCATCGGACTGGTCGTTGAGCAAATCGATAAAGGGATCGAGATCGGAGACGGCCAACGCCTGCATCAGCTCGACGGTGCGCGACGCCGGACGAAACCCGGCGAGTGCCTCGAACGGCTGCAGGGCCACCAGCACCTCGGGCTTGTGCGAGGTATCGCGGTAATTGCGGACCGGCGAGGACACCGGAATGCCCAGCCGCTCCTCACGGAGGAAACCCTCGACCGCCTGCTCGGCACTCGGATGGGCCTGCAACGACAATGGCTCGTCGGCCGCCAGCACCTTGACCAGGAACGGCAGCACATCACCGAAGCGGGCGCGCGACACGCTGCCCAGCTGCCCCGCCGGATCGGCGACCAGCGCAGTCAGCAACGAGACTTCGCCCTTGTCGGTCACCAGCCAGGCCGGGTCGGCCGGGTGCGCGCCGAACCAGAGTTCGGCCTCGGGGTGAGCGGCAGGCACCGGACGCCCGGTGAATTCGGCGATGTCGGTGCGCGATCCCCAGGCGTATGTCCGTAAGGCCCCACGTAGCAGTTCCACGTGTTTATCTATCCCCGCGCCAGTCGTAAGTAAACCGCCGCCATCTCCAGCCGAACGGCCAAGACCGCCAGTTGCTGCTCGGCGCGCTGACCGCCGGCGCCCGATATGCGTACGCCGCCGGCACCGCCGAGCCCAGCCGAACCGGCCGGCACATCGGGCACGTCCTCGGCCGCGATCACGTCGACTTCGTCGAGCCCGGCGACCCGGGCGCCCACCACCGTCCGCTCGGCCGCCAACGCGAGCACCAGCACCCGCAGCCGCTCGGGCAGCGGTCCGTCGATTTCTTCGTCGTGGAAGAGAGCATCCACCGAAGACGGGCCCCCATCCCCCGACTCCGCCGCCGTGCGCAGCGCCACCACCGCGTCCGCCAGCGCGGCGGCCGCGACCACCCGGTGCGCGATCCGCAGCAGGACCGAACTGCCGTGGCGGGCCAGTGCCACCGTCGCGGCGCTGTCACCGGCCAGCGCCACCCGGCGACCGGTCATCCGCGCCGCAATTGTCTTGGCCGGGTTGGTGAACAGCTCCCGGCCGGCGCTGTTGCGCAGCGCCTCGGCGTCCAATTCGTCGGCCATCAACTCCAGATCGATGCTCGGCCTGGGGTCCACGGTTTGCAAGGCGGCCAGGCCCGCGGCCAGGTACCGAGACAAACCGAACTCGCCGGGAATCCAGAGCCGCGGCTCGAGGACCGCGGCGCGCCCGGCTGAGGCGTCGCGCAGCGGACCCTCATACGGGGCCGCCACGACAACCCGCGCGCCGCGGCGCACTCCCGTCGCGGCGGCGGTGACCAACGCGGGATCGCCGGCGTCGTCGCCGGCGACGATCAGCACGTCAAGGGGACCGATCCACGGCGGCGCGTCGCTCGCGACCGTGATCGGCTGGGAGACCACGCCACTGAACGTCGCGGCCAGCATTGCCCCGGCAGTCTCGGCGGTACCGCGGCCGGCCACCCAAATGACGCTGCGCGGACGGGCGTCCGCTTGCAGCGAATCCAGTGCGCCCTCCTCGGCGGCTGCGGCCACGGCCCGTACCTGCGCGCCCGCCGTGGCGGAAGCCCGCAGCAGGCCCTGCCGGTCGGCGGCAAGCAGGCCGTCGGTGTCTTCGAGATCGATCGCCCCGATGGCGTTCAAGGTCCGGCCTCCCGGCCCCGCGCCCGGGCGGTGATCCCGGCGATCTCGGCGCTGATCTGGGCGACCACCGCGTCGACGTCCGCGACGCTGCGGCCCTCCACATTGAGTCGCAGCAACGGCTCGGTGTTGGAACTGCGCAGGTTGAACCAGCTGCCGTCGCCCAAATCCACCGTCACCCCGTCCAGGTGATCGATGGAGTGGATCCGACTGCCGAACGACTTCAACACGGCATCCACACAATACGACGCGTCGGCGACTTTGAAGTTGATCTCTCCCGACGATTCATAGCGTTGGTAGTCGGCGGTCAGCTCCGACAGTGGCCGTTGTTGCCCACCGAGTGCGGCCAGCACATACAGGGCGGCCAGCATCCCGGAATCGGCGCCCCAGAAGTCCCGGAAGTAATAGTGCGCCGAGTGTTCGCCGCCGAATATCGCGCCGGTCTCGGCCATCAACCCCTTGATGTAGGAGTGCCCGACCCGCGAGCGCAATGGCGTGCCACCGCGCTCGGCGACCAGTTCGGGCACCGCGCGCGAGGTGATCACGTTGTGGATCACGGTCGCACCGACCTCGCGGCCGAGCTCGCGGGCCGCCACCAGGCCGGTCACCGTCGACGGCGAGACCGGCAGCCCGCGTTCGTCGACCACGAAGCAGCGGTCGGCGTCGCCGTCGAAGGCCAGCCCGATATCAGCACCGCTGTAGCGCACGTACGCCTGCAGGTCCACCAGGTTCGCCGGGTCGAGCGGGTTGGCCTCGTGATGGGGGAACGTACCGTCGAGCTCGAAGTACAACGGCAACAAGGTGATCGAGTCGATGGGTCCCAGCAC
>WQZC01000313.1 GCA_009780925.1 Actinomycetes bacterium
ACCGTGCCCCGGCGCAGATAACGGTGTCCGACCTGCTCGCGGTGGACACCCAGGTGCCGGTGCGGGTGATCGGCGGGGTCGCCGAGGAGTTCTCGCTGGAAGCGGCGGTCGGGGTGGCGGCGATGGTCAAGGCGGACCGGCTGCAGATGCTGCGCGTGGCCCAGGGCATGTCCGACGAGATCGCCATCCCGGTGGAGGTCGGCGGGGTGGAGGCCGACATGGCCATCCGCGGCGCGCTGACCACCCCGGGGGCGGCCGCCCCGCTGGCCATCCTGGACATGGGCGCCGGCTCCACCGACGCCTCGGTGCGGCGCCGGGACGGCTCGGCGCAGAGCGTGCACCTGGCCGGGGCCGGCGACATGGTGACCTTGCTCATCGCCTCCGAGCTGGGGCTTTCCTCCAGCGAGGACGCCGAGCGCGTCAAGCGCTTCCCGCTGGCCAAGGTCGAGACGATGTTCAACATCCGGCACGAGGACGGCACCGTCCAGTTCTTCGACTCCCCGCTGCCGCCGCAACTGTTCGCCCGCACCGTGGCGCTCACCGACGAGGGCATGGCGGCGCTGCCGCTGCGCCAGCCGATGGAACTGATCCGGCAGGTGCGGGTGCGCGCCAAGCGCCGGGTGTTCGTGACCAACGCGCTGCGCGCGCTGCGCGCGGTCAGCCCGACCCGCAACGTGCGCGACATCGATTTCGTGGTGATGGTGGGCGGCTCCGCGCTGGACTTCGAGGTGCCGCAGCTGGTCACCCAGGCGCTGGCCGAGTACCACGTGGTCGCCGGCCGGGCCAACGTGCGCGGCACCGAGGGTCCGCGCAACGCGGTCGCCACCGGCCTGGTGCTGGCCCGCGGCGGCGCGTCATGACGCGCCCGGCGGTCCCAGCCGCGCTGGCGGCGCGAGTCGACCCCGCGGCGCACGCCGACTCGGCGGCGCGAGTCGACCCCGCGACGCACGCCGACTCGGCGGCGCGAGTCGACTTTGCGGCCGAGGCGCACGCGCCGCTCACCCCGCCCGCAATCGGGGTACGGGCGCACTCCGCCACCCCGGCGGCGACGCTGGACGCGGTGCTGTGGGGGATCGAGGAGGAGGGCGTGCCAGCGCTGGTGGAACGGTCCGCGCAGCGCGACCCGGCGCTGCTGGCGCACCAGGGCGCGCAGGCGTCCCGGCTCGGGGTGGGCGTCGGCCTAAGCGGGGACCGGGTCGCGGTCACCATCGAGAAACTGCCCCCCGGCCGGCCGTACCTGGCCGCTGAGCTCACCAACCCGGCCCGGCAGGGACGGGACTACGGCGCCAACGCGGCGCGCCTGGTGCGCCGCGTTCCGCTCAAACCGGTCGATAAGGAGTGAGGATGAACCGGCAATCCTTGGGCACCATCGAGGTGACCGGTCTGCCGGCCGCCATCGAGGCGGCCGATGTCGCGGTCAAAGCGGCCGACGTGACCCTGCTGGGCACCGAGCTGACCGACGGCGCGGGCATGGTCTCGGTGAAGGTGCTGGGCGAGGTGTCGGCGGTCAAGGCCGCCATGGACGCCGCCCGGGTCGCCGCCGCGCGGGTCTCCCGCGTCGTCTCGGTGTCGATCATCGCCCGCCCGGACGAGCAGCTCGACGACATGGCGCGCTCGCCGGACACGGTGGGCTTCGCCGCCGACCCGGCGGCGAACGCCACCGGCGACGCGGCGTCCACGCTGCGGATGGCGCTTTACGCCGGCCCGCCGGCCCAGGCGGAGCCGGCTGAAGCGCCGGCCGAGCCCGTGGCGCCGGTCGAGTCTGTGGCGCCGGTCGAGCCTGTGGCGCCGGCGGCCAAGCCGCCGGCCCGGCCGCGCCGCCCACCTACCCCGCGCAAGAACCCGTGAGAGAGGCGCATCGATGACGCAACAAGCCTTGGGCATGGTCGAGACCGCCGGCTACGTGGGCGCCCTGGAGGCCGCCGACGCGATGGTCAAGGCCGCCAACGTGACCATGACCGGCTACGTGAAGGTCGGCGCCAGCCTGGTCACGGTCTGCGTGCGCGGCGACGTGGGCGCGGTCAGCGCGGCGGTGGCCGCCGGGGTGGCCGCCGCCAGCGCGGTCGGCGAGGTGGTCTCCCGGCACGTCATCCCGCGCCCGCACGCCGAGACCGAGACCCTGATCCCGGTGAAGCCGGACCGGAGGTGAGCGATGTCGCAGCAGTCCAGTGCCAAGCGACCCGGCGGCAACCAGCCCAGCGGGTCCGTGCGGCCCGACATGATCGAGGAGATCGCGCGCCGGGTGGTGGCGCGCGTGGTTGAGCGGGCCGATCCGATGACCGTCCCGGTCGGGGTCTCGGTGCGGCACGTGCATCTGTCCCGCGCCGACTTGCGGACCCTGTTCGGGCTGGACGAGTTCACCCTGTACCGGCCGGTGGTGCAGCCGGGAGAGTTCGCGGCCACCGAGATGGTCGCGGTGCGCGGCCCCAAGGGCGGCTTCGAGCGGGTGCGCTGCATGGGCCCGTGCCGTCCCCAGTCACAGGTCGAGCTGAGCCGCACCGACGCCTTCGCGTTGGGTGTGGATGCCCCG